>DATCUA010000105.1:0-6050 GCA_036567645.1 Rectinemataceae bacterium
CCAAGCCCTCCTCGAGCTCCGCGACTCCGTCTACCAGAACCTCCCCATCTCCTCCGTCTCCGCCCTGGCATCCCAGGCCCGGGCCCTTCTCCTCGGGCCCGAGGGCGCGCCCCTCTCCCCTGCCGCCCCTTCCCTCGCCTCCAGCCGGATAGACTACCTGGAAGGCCGAGCATTCAACGAATCGGGCGACAAAAAAGCGGCAATCGCGCTTTTCGAGTCATCCCTCCAAAAAGCCCGCTTCGCCCAGGCTCGAGCCCAGACGCAAACCGAAAGAAACGCGGCCCTTCTCGCCCAAGCCCAGGCCCTCTCCCAGCTCTGCTCGCTCAAGGATGTGTTCTTCTTGGTCGCCAACGGGCCAAAAGTCCTCCAATTGGCGCAAAATATACTCGATACTGAACACTCTGCCTCCGGCGCAGGTAGCAAGCCGGGCACTGCGGCGAACACCACGAGCGCCTCGAGCCCGAGCGCCTTCGGAGCCGGCCTCATCTTCGCCCAGTCCAAGGCTTTCGCTCCCTCGATATTCGGCGGCGACCCGGCAAAAGCACTCGCCATGCTCGACGAGCTCTCGGTTGCGTATGGCGAAAACCTGGACAAGGACGAGCTCTTCGACCTCAATGTCTGCCGGGGCGAAGCCCTGGACAAGCTGGGCCGCACGGCCGACGCGGCCGCGGCGTTCCGTTCGGCCCTGGATCTCTATCCCGGCAACCTCTACGCCGCCGGCCGGCTTCGCGGAATCGCCCCGTGAACGAGGCACGAACCCTTGCCGCCATGGCCGCTTTCGCCGCGCAGGAGACCGCGCTCGCCATGCTATTCGCTTTCTCCGCCATCTGCGCAATGGCCGCGGCCTGGGTCTTCATTTTGAGCACCGCCAACAGCCTCTGGCTCGCTTCCACAAACCGCCTGCGCCCTACAGCCCCGATCGCCAGCCCCCGCATCTCCGTCCTCGTCCCCGCCCGGAACGAAGCGCAACGCATAGAGAAATGCCTCGCATCCCTTCTCGCCCAGGATTACGCGGATTACGAAATCATCGTCTACGACGACGACTCGAGCGACGGCACGGGCCCCATCCTGGATCGCCTCGCGGCTCGACAGGCCGAATCCCGGCAAGCCGCAGCCCGTCTAGCCGCCGCTTCCTCCCCATCGGACACAGGCATCCCCGGCGCCCGATCCGAGCCATCTCTCGCCATCATCCGCGGCCATGGGCTTCCCGAAGGCTGGTACGGCAAAGCCTGGGCCATGCACACCCTGGCCAAGGCGGCCAGCGGCGAATACCTCCTCTTTACAGACGCCGACACGATCCACGCCCCCGGCTCCCTCGCCAGGCTCTCCGCCCTCGCAGTGCGCTGCGGGGCCGATCTCGTTTCCGGTTATGTCCAGCACGAGATCCCGAACTTCGGCCAGGCGGCAGTGGTACCCGCCATCTACCTCCTCACCATGGCAATAATGCCCCTCGCCCTCATCCGCGCTACCAGGATCCCTGCGTTCTCCCATGCCATAGGCCAGTGCATGTTCTTCAAAGCCGAATCCTATTGGCGCATCGGCGGCTACGAAGCGGTGCGCGGCCTGATATCCGAGGACGTGCGCATAGCCCGCCTCGCGAAGCGGTCGGGCGCCGTCCTCGCCTTCGCCGATCTCAAGCACCAGATCTCCTGCTCGATGTACGAGGACTATCGGAGTGCCGTAGACGGTATAGCCAAGAACGTCTTCGATTACATGAACAAGAGCCGCCTCCTCCTCGCACTCGCCACCATAGCGGTCCCCCTGGTCTGCTACATCCCCCTCCTGGCTTCGGCTTGGCTGCCGCCTGCGCTGACTGCCACCATTGCGCCCTTCCCGGGCCGCGGACCCATATCGGCTCAAAACCTGTTCAGGATAACCTCCGCCCTCTTCTTCGCCGCATGGATCCCCGTGACGATCGAACGGCGCCTGCCCTGGTACCAGCCCCTCATCTCCCCCATCGTCCTCGCCTCCACCCTCTCCGCGGGCTGGAGAGCGCGCAGCCGCTTCCGACGCGGGGAATCCCTGGTATGGAAGGGAAGAAAGGTGAGCTGATGGCGTATAAGCGCGGCGCCCCCCTAATAAACAGAAGCCCGCTCTTTCTCGCCGCCTCCGGGATCCTGAACCTCGCCGTCATCGTCCTGGGCTGGCCGGTGGCCAAGATACTCTACGGTTTCAGCCTCAGGGGCAGGGAAAACCTCGCTGCCCTGAAAAGTAGACCCGCGGTCATCGTCTCCAATCACTCGATCCCTCTGGATTCGCTGATCCACGGACTCTGCATCCTGCCCCGGCTCGCGTACTTCAGCGTGATCGAGGAGACCATCATGAGCCCTTTCCTCGGCACGCTGGTGCGCCTCCTGGGCGGATTCCCCGTTTCCCCCCGCCTCGCCCGCTCAGGAGCCCTCGACGAGGCCATGACCCTCGGCCTGAAAAGCCGAGGCACCGTGTTTTTCTACGCCGAAGGCGAATGCTTCCTGCACAACCAAGAGATCAAGCCCCTCAAGACGGGAGCCTTCTACTGCGCCATCAGGAACCAAGCCCCCATTCTCCCCATCGTCACCGTCTTAAAGCGGCGGGGCGGGAAAGCCCTGGTCCGCGCAGAAGTCCACATCCTCCCTGCCCTCCAGCCGCCGCCAGCTTCGGGCGATCAAGCCAAGGACCTCAGCGCCGCCGCCTCCATAGCCCAGAAGGCCCGAGCCCTCATGCAGGAGAAAATCGACTCGGAAGGCGGAGACAAGAGCCTCTATCGCGGGCCCATGCCCCGTATCCGCGGTATAAACGACACGATCCGGGACTGATCGGCGCTCATTCGCGCTCTTCCATTGCGCGCCTTCGCGAAACGCTTATACTTATGCCTATAGAATCGTGCCTGGAGGCAAAAAATGAACCGCGGCAAGCATCTCGTATCGGCCATCGGCCTAGCGTTATGCGCCATTCTGCTCCTCTCCGGCTGCGACCTCATCATGGGGCTCTTTGGAGGCGGCAACGACCAGGATCCGATAGCCATCCCCGACAGCGAGAGCGCCAATCCCGCCTATTCTGGCCTGGAGACCGACGTCTTCGACGCCGTCAATGCCGATCGCACCGATCATTCGGCCGCGGCCTTCGCCAGCCGTGATTCGAGCCTGGACGCCTTGGCCCGCCGCTACGCCAAGGTGGGCGCCTGCGATACCGTCCCCAAAAACCTGGAAGACCGGGTAAAATCCGTCCTGGGTAGTTGCTCGGAGGCGGCCTACTTCCTCTTCTCGAGTATGAACGCCCCCAGCGCCAATACGATGATGACATCCTGGCTGAGCAACACCGGCGGCCAGATCGCTATGAGAAACGCGGCTTTCACGAAGATAGGCATCGGCATAGTCGACGGAGCAGGCCCCAACGGCGTGCCGGGTACTTACGTCAACACGATAGTACTCCTGGCCAAGCCCTAGGGTTTCGAAGTCTATAAGCATGCTATTCAAGGAGTCTGTCCATTCTTTATCGGGCGCTCATGGTTCTACAACGGACGTCCGGCGTTGTGAGGACTGGTATTATCTCATATCTAATCTTATTTACAAAGATAAACATATAGTATTATTATCGTAAATCATGCGATTCAACGACGTGCTGATCGCCTTCCATAACCAGCCGTGCTTCGACTACTCATCGGTAGCGCTCCTCTTCCCCCAAGGCGATGCCTCGCTCAGGACTTCCCTCCACAGATTCAAGAAAAGCGGCAAGCTTCTGGAACTGCGCAGAGGCCTCTACGCCTTTCCCGAACCATGGAGGAAAGTAACGCTCCACGCCCCTTTAGTCGCTAACGAGCTGTACAAGCCATCCTATATTTCGGAACGATGGGCTCTTTCCTGGTACGGTATCATCCCGGAAAAAGTCGAACTCATCACCAGCCTGACAACCCGACCCACGAGAAGTTTCGAGAATGGTTTCGGGCGTTTCATATACAGGACGATCAAGCCTTTCGTCTTCAATGGATGGCTTACGGAGATCGTCGCTGGAGCCGCGATTCGGATAGCCACGCGAGAAAAAGCGCTGGCGGACTTCTTGTACCTGGAAGCCGGGGAATGGACGGAATCCAGGATGGAGTCCATGCGATTCGATCCCGAAGGCATCGACGCCTCGGCCCTCGATCTGCACCTGCGCGCCACAGGAGAACAGAGGCTTGTGCGAGCCTCTGAAGCGTGGAAACGGTATGCAAGCGCCGAGTCTGCAGGGAGCATATCGATATGAAAGAAGAAGCGATCAGCATGGCAAGGCTCGAAGCCGATCCCGCCCGTCAAACCCAATCCCATACTCCTGGAGAACGCGCTCGCGCAAGGCTTGCCGGGCGGCTGGATCGGGCAGAATGAAGGAATCGATGACGATGCAAACTTGGCGCAATGGCGCGGCAGGCTTTTGACCTCGCTCGAAAATCTCGACTTTCAGAAAATTCGAGCCGATATCCTCCCTTACCTGGAAAGGAAAGAAGAAGCCGATATGGTGGAGCGGGATGGGCTCCGTCGATTGCTCGAAAGCCTATGACCGAGAACGCGCCCGCCACAGAGCCTGGCTAGGCAAAGAAGCCCGCTCCCTAGAACCCAATCGCCGCGCTCAGCTCGATGAGATGCTGCCACCGCGGCGCGGGCACCGGAGTCCCCCCGCCCGTACCGTCCACCCAGCTCGTGTAGGCTAGGCCGTAACCGAAGCCCAGCTCGAAGGGGCGCTCCGAGCCGAGAATCTTCGCTCCTCCTGCCGGCCTCCAGGCAAAGCCCAAGGAGGCCGAGTGGCTAATATCGTAGATCCCGTCGTGGAGGAAATCCTTGTTCGGATAGGCCGAAAGGTTCGAGTAGTTCTGGTACTTGTCCACGTCCCCGTAGATGAGGGGGGTGCCAGCGGCGTAGGCAGCGTCGGAGTTGTCCCCGTGGCGGATGAGGGAATACTGGAGTTTGGCCCTCCAGCCCGAGCCAAGATCTGACTCCAGACGCAGAAGGAGTTCGTCCGAGTTGGGCGGAAGGTGGTAGCCCAGGTTCTCCCCGTCGTGCGTGTAGGACGTGTCCACCCTCAGGCGGGAGTCGTTGGTCCAGGTGGGATAGTGGGCATACACGAAGGGCTCGATCTTGGTGTACTGGGCGGTAAAAAGGCCGAAAGGCAAGCCTGGCACGGCAAGCCTGGCCCCGCCCTGGTAGGCGAACATGTTTCGCGGCCGAGAAAACCATTCCTCCCAGTTGGAAAGCTCCATTTCGTCGATAAAAACGGATCCGTATAACTTCCCGAGCCTTTTTATAAGGATCTGGAAATCCCCCTGGAGGGCCATGTTGTCTATATCCGACATGGTCACCTGGTACTCCACGGCGAACATCATGGGCGAGAGATAGCCCAGCTCCAGTCGCTTGCCCCCTATCATGGTCCCGTTGGCGGAGAGGGTGAGCCAGGGGAAGGGGAAAAGCTCCAGCCTCTGGATGGCGAACATCTTCTGCTCGGTAATGCCCGTGTAGTTCCCCTGGGCGTCTTTGCTGAGGGACCTATCCACGGATCCCCCCTCCCAGGAGCCAAGAGAGCCGACAAGGTGGGAAATGGAGAAAATCTCGGATGGCCTGAACTGGTACTCCAGGCCCATGAAGGGCCGGGCCGAGGCCGAAAGCGCCAGGGAGCCCGAGCCCATGCCCCAGTCCCGCCTCAAGCGGGAAAGCCTGAAACGGAAGGCGCCCGAAGGCGTCGCCCCGGCTATGTCCGAGCGCAGGTCGAAGCTCCAGGTGGGAAAATCTTCCTCCCCGTCCGTCGAGGGCGTCGTTGACACCTCGTTGTGGTAGGAATCCCATTCCTTGGTAAAGGTGTAGGGCAGGTATAGGCCTCTGTTCACCTTGTCGTACGTGATGCCAATGGTGCCCCAGAGGGAAAGCCAGGGCTCGGGCAGGAGCTTTATGTAGGGCTGTGCCAGGGAATTGAGGTGCCAGAGATCGGCGGCGTCGAGGCTCGAGCCCGCGGCGAGATCGGCTATTCCCGCGGCGTCGAAGCGGCTTGTGGCCTTGAAAGCCATCCCCGCCGCCGCCTTGCCGTTGGCCGCTCTCCACGTCGCGCCC
>DATCUA010000106.1:0-1960 GCA_036567645.1 Rectinemataceae bacterium
CCCGGGCAAGCGCCGCCCCGGGCCGCATCGCCGCCATAGGGAAGAACCTCGCCGCAGTCTTCCCGCGCGCCCGGAGACTCGGATCAGGCGGCTACCTATCCCCCGGCCTCGTCTGTTCCCACACCCATCTCTACTCGGCCCTCGCCCGGGGCCTGGAAGTCGACATCAAGCCCTCCAAGGACTTCGCCCAGATTCTCGACCACCTCTGGTGGAGGCTGGACAAGGCCCTGGACGAGAGCATCGTGGCCGCGAGCGCCCTGGCGGGGGCTGCGGACGCCTTGGCGTGCGGCGTCACCTCCCTGGTGGATCACCACGCCAGCCCGAACTGCATCGACGGAAGCCTCTCCAGGATCGCGGAAGCCTACGAGGCCACGGGCCTCCGGGGCATACTCTGCTACGAAACAACCGACCGGAACGGGCTTGCCGGCGCGAAGGCCGGGATACGGGAAAACGAGCGATTCGCCGCCGAGGTGGACGCGACACGCGCAAAGGGCGAAAAGCCCCTGGTCGAAGCGGCTATCGGCGGCCACGCGAGTTTCACCCTGAGCCAGGAGAGCCTGGAATCCCTGGCCGAACTCGCCCGAGCGACGGGCCGGGGCATCCACATCCACCTCGCGGAAGACCGCTACGACGCCGTCGACTCTCGCCACAGGTTCGGCATGGATCCGGTTGAGCGCCTCGACAGGCTGGGCGCGCTCGGCCCCAAGACCATCGTGGGCCATGGACTCTGGCTGAGCCCTTCGGAGGTCGAGACCATGAACGCCCGGGGCGCCTTCCTCGCCCACAACGCCCGTTCCAACATGAACAACGCCGTAGGTTACAACGCCCTCCTCCACTCCTATCGCAACGTCGTGCTCGGCACCGACGGCATGGGCGCGGACATGCTGGAGGAGTTCAAGTTCGCCGCCTTCAGGCACCGGGAGTCGGGCGGACCATGGTGGCCGGACGATTTCCTCGCTTGCCTAGACAGGGGAAACCGCATTCTCGAGCGGTACTTCGCGGCCGACCTGTCCCCGGGCGAGCGTTTCGGCTCACTCGAGCCTGGCAATCCGGCCGACCTCGTGCACTGGGACTACGATCCCCCCACTTCCCTGGATGCGAGGAACCTGGCGGGACACCTCGCCTTTGGTCTATCATCCCGATCGGTCCGTACGGTGATCGTGAACGGATCGGTGCGCATACATGACAGAAAGGCCCTGTTCGATAGCGAAAAGATGTACACTGAGGCGAGGCTCCAGGCCAGGCGCCTCTGGAAAGCCATGGAGGAAGCATGAAAGCTGAACTGATTCGAGCGAAGGCGAAAGAGTATCGGGATTACACGGCGCGCAATCTCGGCGAGGTGGTGCGCGTGCCCGGCTTTTCGGGAACGGAAAAAGAGAGGATCGCCCTCCTCGAGCGCCTCTGCGAAGCGGCCGGGATGGAGGATATCAGGGTAGACGGCCTGGGCTCCCTCCTCGGCAGGGTGGGTCACGGCAAGAAAAAGCTGGTATTCGACGCCCATATCGACACCGTGGGCGTGGGCGATCCCGCCCAATGGAAGACGCCTCCCCACTCCGGCATCGTCCGGGATGGGCTCGTCTTCGGCAGAGGCTCTACCGACCAGCTGGGGGGTGCGGCCTCCATGATCACGGCCGCCCGCATCCTCAAGGATCTGGCCTACGACGGGGATCTCTCGGTCTGGTTTTCCTTCACTGTCTTGGAGGAGGACTGCGACGGGCTCTGCTGGAAATACCTCATCGAGGAAGAGGGCTTCGTTCCCGATTTCGCCGTATCGACCGAGCCCACCTCCTGCAGGCTCTACCGAGGCCACCGCGGGCGCATGGAAATCCAGATAGACATACGGGGCATCTCCTGTCACGGCTCGGCGCCCGAGCGCGGAGACTCGGCTGCCTACAAGGCGGCGCGGGCCGCCCTGGCCATTGAAAAGCTCAATGCCGAACTGAAGCCCGACGAGGACGAA
>DATCUA010000107.1:0-14184 GCA_036567645.1 Rectinemataceae bacterium
GAGAGCGCGTTCCGGCACTACGGCTGGATCCGTTCCGGGGCCGAGTCTGGCTCTGAGATCCGCCAGGGCCTTCGCAACAATCCGCGAGGCGAGGGGAGGGGAGAGCGTTCGGATAGAGGGGAGGAGCCTGGGGTGCTCCAAGAGGCTTCCCACCTGGGGCAGAGCGGAACGGGGATCTCCCTTGTCCATGTCTTCTTCCTTATTGCGGTACGGAAGGGGCAGGAATCGAACCTGCCGCCGCGATACATCGCGGCCGACGGTTTTGAAGACCGCGGGAGCCGCCGGGCCCCATCCTCTTCCGACCTCATCCTAAAGGCGCCATACGGAAGGGTCAAGCCGCCTGGGGCTGGTTCATTCCGCGGAGCCATCCGTGCGGGAACGCATTCGAGAAGTTATAAAAAAGCCGCCCGGGCCCCGGGCGGCTATGTCTAAATAGAACTAGCGGCCTTTCAGCGCCAGACCAGGGGCACGTACTTGACCGTGGGATCTGCCGTCAGCTCCTGGGAAGATCCGTCGTAGCTGCGCACCTTTTCCCAACCGAGGTATTCCTTGGCAATCCACCACCAGGCGGTGCAGAGGACGCCGGAATCGCAGTAGATGATTGTCTCGACATTGGGATTGATGCCGAGGGCCAGGGGCATCTTGGCAAGCTCGTCCTTGGGCTTCACGAGGCCTTCGGCGTTTGTGATCCAGGAGAAGGGGAGAGAGAAGGCCCCAGGGTAGTGTCCGGCCTGGGCTACGAAGGACTGCTTGGCGAGGCCGAAGTAGGTGTCGTAGGCGCGGGCGTCGATGATCTGCCCTGTGGACGAAAGGACGTCGGCCTTGGAGGCCAGGTAGGCGGCGCGGGGCTTGGCGGCGAAAGTGCCGGCTGGCTTCTTGACTGCCTCGGTGGAAACAGGCTTGCCCGCCTTCACCCAGGCGGCCTGGCCGCCGGAGAGCACTGCCACATTGTCCAGGCCTGCGTATGCGAGTGTCCAGGCTACGCGGGTGGCCCAGGCGAAGCGCGAACCGTCGGTCTCTACCACTACGACCTGGGAGTCGGCGGAGATGCCAGCGTCCTTGAGAGCGTCGGAGAGGTCGTCCATGAAGGGGAGTTCATTGGATAGGCCCTTTGCGGGCACGTAGAACACCGAGCCGAGCATGGATACGGCGCCGGGGATGTGTCCAGCCTTGTAATCCTCGACCTTGCGCAGGTCGATGACTACGAGCTTGGAATTGCCCAGGTTGGCCGCGAGCCAGTCTGATGTAACGACGGCGTCTATGTCGCGCGCGAAGAGAGGCGCGGCCAGGGCGGCCAGCACGAGGATCAGCAATACCTTTCTCATATATTCTCCTTTCGATTCCGATAGGGACTCCCCCTATCGGACCAGTTCCAGATTCTTGGCCGAACCTCCCTTGGGCAGGCCGGCCTCGTCCAGGAAGTAGAGCCTCTCGGAATGGCAGGTTCCGCAGTCTCTCGTCCTGTCGGTGCGTTTTTGTATGTTGTGCGGAACGGAATCCCAAAGATTGGGCAGGGCGTCGAAATTCTCCTGGGCTATGCCTGCCTTCTTGAAGGTGTCGCGCACCGTGGGGATGAGCCGCAGGGTTGTCAGCTGGCCCGGTTTCCGTGGATTGTCGCCCAGGACTATGGCCGGGGACGATGTAGCCCCTTCGCCCAGGTGGCAAGAGGAGCACTGCCGGTAGCCCGTGGCCGTATGGCATGCCGAGCAGGAAACCGCGTCTCCATGGGAACCGTGAGCGTCCTTGGCGAGTTCGGTGGCTTCCATGTCATCCTTGTGGCATTCCATGCAGGATGGCTTTATCGCGACATCGCGCCTGCCGGCGTATTCCACTCCGTCGCCGTGCATCTGCGTGGCGGAGTGGCAATCCAGGCAGGTCATGCCGTTGCGGTAGTGAACGTCGGGCCTGCCGCCGTAGTCGCCCGTGAACTCGGGGTAAACCCTTCCGCCGTGGCAGAGGGCGCAGGTCTTGGATTCGTCTTTGCGCACGAAGTCGTGTCCCTTGATGAAACCCGTGTTCACTCCCGATACGATGGGGCTCTGCACGTGGCAGTCGCCGCAGGAGGCGTGGCAGCTCCTGCAGGATTGCTCGAACACTTTCTCATCGTACATGGCTTTTTCGGAAGAAGAGAAGCGGGGAGAGACGCCGTTCTTCATGCCCGCGTTCGTGTAGTGTAACGATAGCTTGTACGTTGCGGCGATGTCGGAGTGACAGGTGCCGCAGGTGTCGAGGTTGTCGGAAGGTCGCTTTACGAGGCCCTTGTGGGCGTCGGCCTGAGCCGAGGCGTTGCCGTCTCCCTCATGGCAGAACGAGCATCCGTACTCGAAGTGGGGGTCGGTTTCGAGGACTTCCTTATCCACGACGTACCCCATGTAATAATCCGCCCGGACCGGGGGAGGAGCGCCTGCTCACCCTTCCCCCTCGCCGGAAGCGGCCGTCGGGGGCGGCACGAGAGCCTTCATCGTCTCGACGTCGGCGTGGCAATCCACGCAGCTCGACGACGAAGCGTAAAGCGCGGGCTGGGATCCGAGCGCGAGGAGCGCCAGGAGAGCGGCCAGGCTCTTCTTCATCGAGGGGTACCTCCTTTTTCCTGATGGCCGGGGCGAATCATCGCGAGACGCCGACGACGTCGTGCCGCTTTGTCCAAGGCGGCAGAAAACCGGCTTTTTCGCAGTATATCCTTGCCGCTCGAGTTCTGTAAAGGTTTATATATACAAAATGCATTATTAGGATGACGCGCGATCGGCGGCGTCGATTCCTCGCCCTTGACCGAGGTCCCGCGCCGGGGTACCCTCCCCAGCGATGCGCGAATTCTGGAAAAAGCTGAAATCGATCAAGCTGGCCATCGGGCTGATCCTCGCCATAGCCTCGGGCAGCCTCCTCGCTACCCTCATCCCCCAAGGTTTGGCCCAGGAAGAATACTTTAGGCTCTACCCCAAGATAATAGCCGAATTGGCGACTCAAGCCGGCCTTACCCGATACTTCAGCTCCCTGCTCTTCCTCGTTCCCGCCTTGGCATTCTTCGCCAATCTCGCGGCATGCACCATCGACAGGATGGCGCGTGAATTACGGAAGAAGGGCAAGCGCCGCCACGGTCCCGACATCCTCCACATCGGCCTGCTCGTCCTGGTGGTAGGGGGCGTGGTCTCCTTTTCCGGCAAGGAGGAGGGCAGGGTATCCCTGCGGGAAGGCGAATCGGTCGAGCTCCCGGGAGGGGAAGTCCTCACCCTCGTCCGCTTTACTGACGAGCGATACGAAGACGGGCGTCCCAAGGCATGGACGAGCGTCGTCCAGCTCAAGAAGGGCGAGGTGGCTGGATCAGAGACGAGCATCATGGTCAACAAGCCCCTGCGTGTCGGAAACCTTACCCTCTACCAGGCCTCCTACGCTTCAGAGCCCGCGGTGATAATCCGGGATCGGGGCGGAAAAGAGACGATCCTCGCCCGAGGCAAGAGCTTCGTGTCCGGATCTTTCTCGGCGTTTTTCATGACCATGGAGAGCCCGAAAGCTCCCGCTGTCCAGCCAGGCAAGCCCCAAGCCCTCCTCATGATCAAGGGATCGGACAAGGACGGACTCCTGCGGCTTTCTGCAGGCGAAGCCGAGGTCGAGATAGGCAATTACGGCTTTTCTCTCGGCTCCATCTCCAGCACCGGACTCCAGGCTGTCCGCGATCCGGGCTACCCCGTAGTCTTGGTCGCCCTATTGCTCATCGGGCTCGGCACGGCCCTTACCTTCTACCAAAAACTCAAGGACATGAACCCATGATTGGAACGATAGCCTTCATTGCGATCATTGTTTCAGCCGCATTCCAGGCGGCTTTCCTGTTCAGGAAGGACGATAGGCGAGACCCGGCCAGTCCCTGGCTCATGGGCGCCGCGGCTCTCATCTTCATCGGCATGACGGTGGAACGGTCCTTCCGTATAGGCTTCATAGCCCTCACTTCAACTTATGAGTCGATGATCTTCTATTCGGCCTTCGTGCTACTCCTGGCGCTCGGCTATGAAATCCAGAAGAAGGTGCCGTATTCGCGGCTCGTAGCCTTTGGAGCGACTATTGTGGCCCTCGCCCTGGCAGCCGTGGCTTCATCGCCCCTTCTGCCCAAGGAAGCCCGCCCTCCCATACCCGCCCTGCGCTCGTTCTGGCTCGTTGCCCATGTGGCCCTTTCCTTCATCGGGGAGTCCTTCTTCGTCGTCTCATTCATTTCAGCCCTGGCTTTCCTCTTCAGCAAGGACGAGGAAAAGCGCCTCGGGTACGACAGGGTCACCTATACGGCCGTAGCCGCCGGCTACCCGATCTTCACCGTAGGCGCCCTCATCTTCGGAGCCATCTGGGCCGAGCAAGCCTGGGGCACATGGTGGGGCTGGGATCCCAAGGAAACCTGGGCTCTGATAACCTGGCTCGTGTACACCCTCTACCTGCACATCCGTCTCGTCATGAAGAAAAAGGACGCCCTTCCTTCCTGGGTAGCCGTGGTCGGCTTCCTCTCCACCGTCTTTACCTTCTTCGGTGTCAACTACCTCTTGCCGGGGTTGCACAGCTACGGCTGATGAGGAGATTGGACGAGGGGAAGCAGGGCTCTGGGACAATCCAGTCGTACACTACACGGGAATGCGTCCCTGCTACGAATCCCGTCATGATTTCAAGGTCCATTTCAGGCAAGGACGGCCTTCTCCACCCCAGCAGCCTCTGGCGCGGCGTCTTGCATTTTTTCCAGTCTAGCTGATACTTGAACGCAAAGTTTTTTGAAAAGGCTCTTGTTCGCGGCGGCAATGGCTTTGGCCGCCTCTGTCCTCATCCTTGCCGTAGGATGCGACCTCGATCCGCCGAAGGACGATTACGAACCGAAGGAAAACGAAGTATTCGTTTCGGTGGCAGACCCGGCGGCGAAATCGCCGATCGCCAAGGAACTCGGCGGCAGGATAGTCGGCGACAGGAACAGAGCCCTCGCTCCCACCACCTGGGCAGAGGTCTCTGTATTTTCGGCTTCCGGCCTCCCTACGGGGCATGCCGATCTGGCCGAAAAGGACGGGAAATGGGAGGGCTATGTCCAGGTGTCCGAGGCAGGGGCGATGACCTTTTCCGTCTGCGGCGGCGCCGTGGCCAACCAGGTGACCTGGGTGGGCTCCGGCACCCTGACGGTGAGCGGTACGGGGCAAAACCTAGCCATCCAGGCGGACATCCCCGCCATAGGCGACATGGGGCCTGCTGGCGGCCTCATCTTCCACGACAAGGGCAGCTATTCCGACGGCTGGCGATACCTCGAGGCCTCGCCCGTGGAGTCGTCTGGCTACCTCATGTGGTCGAGCACGCGAGACACGCTGACTGGCACTTCCGACCGAAGCATCGGAGCGGGAAAGTCGAATACGGATTGGATCATGGCAACGGGCAACGAATCCCAGTTTCCAGCTGCCTGGTATTGCGCCAACCTGGAATACAATGGGGCGACGGACTGGTTCCTCCCCTCCCGGGACGAGATCGTAGCCATGCGAACCAACCTGGGCCACACCGCCTTTCTCCACCCCGATGGAGAAGCTTATTGGTCTTCTTATTGGTCTTCCACAGAGCGCACAGCCCTGGACGGCGGTACCGACGCGGCTTACTACATGTACACGACGCCGTGGGAAACGTCCGACGGACCGGCCTTCAAGGACAACAAAGACCTCTACGTGAAGGCGGCCAGGCGGTTTTGAGGGTTCAAAAAACCAGGCATATAGAACGCAATTTCCTGCGCTGCTCCTCCTCTGGGTAGCACACAGGTTTCTCAGAGAGGGTGCCAAGATCGATATCTGCGAACCCTCGCCCTTCCATACGCCTCTCTGCTTTTGGAAAGGGGAAAGGGGCGTAAAGCACAGCTACGTGGTATCCTGTCGACACATAGTCGAACAGGATAACAGCCTGGCAGGCAGGCTCAGTCCTTGGGCACGATCCGTATGTGGATCTCTTTCAGTTGCTTCTCGTCCACTTCATTCGGGCACTGATCCATGGGGCTGACCGCGAAACTGTTCTTGGGGAAGGCTATGACTTCCTTGATGGAAGTCTGGCCCGCCATCAGCATCACGAGGCGGTCGAAGCCGGGGGCTATACCGCCATGGGGCGGAGGGCCGTACTTGAAGGCTTCGACGAGGAAGCCGAATTTGCGCTGGGCTTCTTCTTCGGAGAAACCCACGATCTTGAAGATGCGCTTCTGGAGCTCGGGATCATGGATTCGGATGCTCCCCGAGGCTATCTCGAAGCCGTTCAGGACCAAATCGTAGAGGTCGCCCTTTACCGATCCGGGATCGGACTCCAGGGTGGGATGGTACTTGGCCTGGGGCATGGTGAACATATGGTGGGCGGCTTCCCAGCGGCCTTCTTCCTCGTTGAACTCGAACATAGGGAAATCGACTATCCAGGCGAACTCAAATCGCTTGGGATCGAGGAGGCCGAGGTCTCGGCCGAGCTTGGAGCGCACGGCGCCCAGGGATGCGCAGGCTACCTTGGCCTTGGCGTCAGCGACGAGGAGGATGAGGTCGCCCGGCTTGGCCCCGAGGCTGTCGATGATGGCTGAAGGCGTATCGGCGAAGAACTTGGACGCCCCGCCCTCGAGGACGCCGGCCGGGTTCTGTGCGTCGGCGGCTCCCACTTTCATCCAGGCCAGGCCCTTGGCCTTGTACACCTTGGCCTGGGCTTCCAGCTCCTCGATCTGCTTGCGGGAATAGTCGGCCTTCCCAGGGACAACGAGCGCCTTGGCCTTTCCTCCAGCGGCGACTGCGTCCTTGAAGGCCTGGAAGCTCGATGCCGCGGCGAAGGCGCTGAAATCCTTGAGCTCCATGCCGAATCTCAGGTCGGGCTTGTCCGTACCGAAGCGGTCAATGGCATCGTCGTATGCTATGCGGGTGAAGTGGGCCGGTAGCTCCACGCCTATGGTCTTCCTGAACAGGTGGCCCATCAGGCCCTCGACCATGAGGAGGACGTCGTCCCTCTGCACGAAGGACATCTCTATGTCTATCTGGGTGAACTCCGGCTGCCTGTCCCCGCGTGCATCCTCGTCGCGGTAGCAGCGGGCGAGCTGGAAGTACTTGTCGAAACCCGAGACCATGAGGATCTGCTTGTACAGCTGGGGCGACTGTGGCAGGGCGTAGAACTTGCCCGGGTAGAGGCGCGATGGCACCAGGTAGTCGCGGGCGCCTTCGGGAGTGGAACGGATAAAGGTGGGGGTTTCTATTTCGTAAAAGCCCTCTCCGACGAGGTATTCGCGCACGGCGAAAGCGGCTTCGCTGCGCAGGCGGATCCTGTCCTGCATGGCCTGGGACCGGAGGTCGAGGTAGCGGTAGGTGAGGCGCAGGTCTTCCTTGGCGTCAGTCTCCTGGTCGATCTGGAAGGGGAGGACGGCGCACTTGGAAAGCACGGCGATCTCGGTGCATACCACCTCGATGGCGCCCGTGGCCATGTCGGGGTTGATCATGGTGTCGGGCCGGCGGCGCACCGAGCCGCGTACGGCTATGCAGTACTCGGGCTTGAGTTCGGCTACAGCGGCGAGCAGGGCCTCAGGCGAATCGGCAGGCACAACGACTTGCGTAATTCCATAGCGGTCGCGCATGTTGATGAAGGATATGCCGCCATGGTCCCGCTTGCGGTGGACCCAGCCGTTGAGGATCACTTCCTTGCCCGAATCGGTTTCGCGAAGCTGGCCACAGGTGACTGTGCGTTTGGGGTACTGCATAATCGAGCATTGTATCCACGGCGCCCCGCATGGGCAATATCCGCTAGTGTCACGAAGCTTGTGTCGCCTCTGTCGCGGCGAATAGTCGCGCGCATCGGGAAAAGTCGCTCCAAGCGGTGCTTTTTACAGCGCGCATCGTTTGCATGAACACGCTATATTCAGTAGTTTTAATATAAAGCGATATCATTCCAGGCATCGAACCGCGGATCGCGTTGCCCGATGCGCAGGATTCGGAAAACGGAGGAATCATGATTCATGAAGGAATGAAGGCTCCTGATTTTTCACTGCCCGACGATTCTGGTAGGATTTGGAAGCTATCCGATTTTTCCGGCAAGCCATTCGTCCTCTATTTCTACCCCAAGGACGACACCCCGGGTTGCACGACGGAAGCCTGCGGATTCAGGGACGAGTATGCACTGTTCAGGGAGAAAGGGGTCGAGGTGGTTGGCTTGAGCGCCGATTCGGCCGCTTCCCACGCGAAGTTCAGGAACAAGTACAATCTTCCCTTCATCCTCCTGTCAGATACCGACAAGAAGACCCTGAACGACTACGGGGCATATGGGGAAAAGGTGATGTACGGCAAGAAGGTCATGGGCGTCATCCGCTCCACCTTCCTCATAGGAGCCGACGGGGTGGTGAAGAAGGCCTTTCCCAAGGTGAAGCCCGCGGAGCACGCCCAGGAGATTCTGGCTCTCCTCTGATTTCCACACAAGCTTCGTGACACTGCCGAGGGATTGCGGCACTAAAAAGCGCGTCGCTCAGCCTTTTTTTTAGAAAGAAGCCTCTTGGATTCGAGTCGGCGCTCCCTTGCTGCCCTTCCCGGTTTGGTCGGAATCCGCGGGGCATCTCTCCGCGCGGCTCCCCACACCAGGGAAACCAGCCGAGCGATTGCGATTTCCTTGTTTGCGCTTTGAGAGCGTTCCACGCTAGCCTGGACGGATAAGAATCCTTCTTGACTTATCCTGGACCTTAGTCGCTGTTTGCCGAGCGTAGATTCCACTTCGCTGAGTCCTTCTATGTCTCCCCAGGCTATTTTTGCGAGTACCTTCGTATTCACTTTGTTCACATTTTGGCCTCCGGGGCCGCCAGAACGCGAAAACTCGAAAACAACCTTGCGGGATATCGATTCCTGCACCAAAGCCCTATTCATTTCCTCAGCCTTCCTCGGCCGCTACTCGGAAGTCTCCGCCAAATCGCGCAATTTTTCGAGCGCACCGGAGAGGTGGCGGCGTTGAGCCTCGACTGCACCCGCAACATCGCGATCAGCTATTGCATTCACCAATGCCGTGTGCTCGCTCAGTATGCGGCTTGGCCAGGACTCGAGGGCCAGTAGCTTGAACCTGCTTATGGAGATGTAGTTTTGCATGGTGGAATACATGCCCTCATATAAACGGATGAGAAGGGGATTTTTGGCCGCTTCCACTACCAACATATGGAGCGTCGAATCCCACTGTGCTCCTGTCGAGGCGCCTGCGTCCGGCTGGTTTTGCACTCCCGCTAGATGGGATATACAGGTTTTCATCCGCACTACATCTTCTTCCGTGCGCCGCAACGCCGCTTGGCCTGCTATGGGAGGTTCAATCAGGAGCCGCATCTCCATAAGATTGATGAGGAGGTCTCCAGGCCAGAATATGGCGTATTTCATGCTAGCAGAAAAATCGGCCGAATCCATAGCTCGAATGAAGGCTCCTTGGCGCTCCCTGATCTCGATATAGCCCAACGCCTCCAAGGTGATGATAGCCTCACGCAATAATCCCCTGCTTACACCGAGGGTGGCTGCCAGGTCTCGCTCGGGCGGAAGTTTCCCGTCGGAAAAGGTTGAGGGCTCGAGGATCATCTTCTGCAAAGTCTTGACCAACTCTTCCCGCTTCTTTTCCATGGTTCTCCCTAAGTGTCGATTGACATCACTATACCACTGGATTATCATTCAGACAATATGGTAATACCTTGGTAAGACCAGTGATAAGGAGGTAACTATGAAACGCGTCATGGTGTGCTTTGCATTCGTCCTGGCTTTATTGAGCCCAGCATTCGCCTTGGATATTAAACTCGCACATGTCGTAAACGAGCAGGATTCGTTTCATCTCGCGGCGACGAAGTTCAAGGAGTTGACGGAAAAATACACCAACGGGGAAGTGAAGGTCACCATTTTCCCAAACGCCGTACTCGGAGATGAAAGAACCCTTCTGGAGCGAATGAAGATGGGCATTGTGGACGCGGGAATCATAACCGGCGGCCCTTTCGTCAACTTCGTGCCCATATTCGGCGCAATCGACCTGCCGTTCCTTTTCAGGGATCCCTCCCACGCCTATGCGGTCCTGGACGGGCCGATCGGTGACCAGCTTTTCGCCGAACTCGAGAAGCAAGGATGGAAAGGCCTTGCGTGGGCGGAGCGCGGATTCAGAAACCTGACGAACAGCAAAAAACCAGTAAACAGCCCGGACGACATGAAGGGCCTGAAGATCCGCCTTATGCAAAATCCCATCTACGTGGATTCTTTCAAAGCCTTGGGAGCCAACGCGGTGCCCATGGCGTGGACAGAGGCCCTTACGGCTCTACAACAGAAAACGATAGACGGCCAGGAAAATCCCCTGAACGTGATCGTGTCTTTCAAGCTCTACGAAAGCCAGAAGTACATGACCATCACCCGGCATGCCTATGCCCCAGCTCCCCTCATTATGAGCCTCATGACCTGGAAAAAACTCAAGCCCGCCCAGCAGGAAGCGGTAATGAAAGCTGCTAAGGAAGCGGCGCAGTTCGAAAGGGACTTCAATAATGCCAACGAGTCCCAATGGGCAAAAGAGCTTGAGTCCAAGGGCATGATTATCGCCCGGCCAAATCTCAAGCCCTTCCTGGATGCGGTCAAGCCAGTCTACGATCAGTACTCGGCTCAATTCGGAAAGGATTTCATCGACGCGATTCTCGCGACCAAGTGAGACGAGCCATGCCCGCCACCCAAGGGAGAAAGAGGACGAAAGCCCTCTTTCTCCACACATTGAGCGACAGGATCAACACGGCCTCGGAAGCGGTTCTCTTCGCGGGCCTGGTTCTCATGGTAGTCGTATCTATACTCCAGGTCGTATTCCGATTTTTCTTCACAGCCCTGACGTGGTCGGAAGAATTATCCTGCTTCCTTCTGGTCTTTGTCAGCCTTCTCGGAACGGCTGTAGCGTTTAAAAAAGGAAGCCATATCGCGGTGACTTTCCTGGTGGACAAGCTGAAAGGCGCGGCGAAGAAGACTATCCAAACCTTTGTGGCATTACTGGGCTTGGTATTCTTCAGCGTGGTTGCGTATTACGGCGCCGTGCTCATGCGAGCCGAAGCCGGACAACTCACTCCCGCTATGGGAATATCCATGAGGTGGGTTTACCTCATGTACCCCGTAGTTGGCGGAATTACCATCCTCCATGTCGCGGACTGGATATTCCGAATCTGGGAGGGGGACTGAAATGGGATACCTGATATTTGGCGCCTTCTTCCTTCTCATGCTGGTTGGAGTGCCTATAGGCCTGTCCATAGGCCTATCTGCCTTGGTGGTCTTCATAGCTAGCGGATTCCCACTTCAGATGGTTCCCCAGACCCTGATGGAGGGCAACAACTCCTTTGCCTTGGTAGCCGTGCCTTTTTTTATCCTCGCCGGGGATATACTCGCTCGGGGAGGAATCTCTGAACGTATCGTAGCCTTCGCCGAGGCCGGGCTCGGGAGGATCAGGGGAGGTCTTTCCATCGTTTCGGTCTTGGCTTCTATGTTTATCGCCGCAATATCGGGTTCCGGCGCAGCCACTACCGCCGCGGTGGGAGCTTCTCTCCTGCCTGACCTGAAAGAAAAAAAATACGACGTCGATTTTTCAGCCGCCCTGATAGCCTCCGCGGGAACCATCGGCGTCGTTATACCGCCTTCGGTGCCTATGGTCTTGTATGCGGTTATAGCCGGGGAGTCAGTGGCCAAGCTCTTCCTGGGCGGTTTCATTCCCGGGTTGCTCATGGGAACGGGACTCATCATATGGGCTTTGATCGTGGCAAAGCGGCGCAAGTATCCCGAAGGTGTCAGACTTCCCCACAAAGAAGTGCTACGACGGTTTGGGGCCGCAAGCTGGGGCCTTATGGCTCCCGTAATCATACTGGGCGGGATTTTTTCTGGAGTCTTCACACCCTCCGAAGCGGCCGCGATTGCTGTGGTATATACCTTGCTGGTGGCCAAATTCGTTTACAAGGCCCTGGATTTTAAAAAGTTCTACAAGCTGGTAGTGGGTTCGGGAATCACCTCCGCGCTGATCATGTTCATCATCGCCACGGCCAAGCTCTTCGGGTGGGGATTGGCATTCTACCAGATTCCGCAGGTGGTGGCAGGAGCGATCTTGGGTTTGGCCAACAATGTTCCCTTCATGGTCTATCTCATGATCGCTGTCATCATACTGCTCGCGGGCATGTTCATGGAGACGGCATCGGCTCTGATCATCCTCACGCCCATTTTCATTCCAGCCATTTCCGGAATCGGAGGGAACCTGATCCACTTCGGTGTGGTGTTGGTGGTCGGTCTCGCGATCGGCATGGCAACACCGCCGGTAGCTATCGATATCTATGTCGCCAGCGCTATCACGGGCTTGCCGATGGGAAGAATCACCAAGCCGATCATTCCCATGGTGCTGATATTGATTCTGGTATTCTTGCTAATCATCTATGTGCCGAACCTGGTCATGTTTCTGCCGAGCCTGTAACGAAGCGAGGGATCAGTAACGGCATCGGCAATCGAGCGATCGAGCGTGTAAAAGGAGATATTCATGCGGAGTGACAGAGCTAAACTTGGAGCCGAACGCGCTCCCCACAGGTCTCTGATGAAGGCCTCGGGCTACGCGGATTGGGAAATCGAGCGGCCCTGGATTGGAGTGGCCAACTCCTACAACCAGATCATACCCGGCCACATACACTTGCGTAGGATCGTGGACGCGGTCAAGGCGGGCATCTACGCGGCTGGCGGCCTGCCCATAGAGTTCCCCACCATCGGCGTCTGCGACGGCATAGCGATGAACCACATCGGCATGAAATTCTCCCTGCCTTCCCGCGAGCTCATCATGGACTCGGTAGAGGTGATGGCCCAGGCCCATGCCTTCGACGGCCTGGTTCTCGTGACCAATTGCGACAAGATCATCCCAGGCATGGCCATGGCGGCCGCCCGGCTGAACATTCCCTCCCTGATCGTCTCCGGCGGCCCCATGCTCGCGGGCCTGCACAAGGGCAAGGATATCGACCTCTCCACGGTATTCGAAAACGTGGGGAAGCATATCGCCGGCGCGATCTCCGACGAGGAGCTTCTCGAAATAGAAAACGCCGCCTGCCCCACCTGCGGATCCTGCGCGGGCATGTTCACCGCCAACACCATGAACTGCATGATGGAAGCCCTCGGCATGGCCCTGCCCGGCAACGGCACCATCCCGGCCGTATATGCCGAGCGCGAGCGCCTGGCCAAGGACGCGGGACGGGCGATCATGGAGCTGGTGGCGCGCGACATCAAGCCCCGCGATATCCTCAGCCGCGAAGCCTTCGAAAACGCCATCGCCGTCGATCTCGCCCTGGGCGGATCGACGAACACGGCGCTCCATCTGCCCGCCATCGCCCATTCGGCCGGCGCCGATTTCGATATCGAGCTCTTCAACGAGATCGGCGAGCGGGTACCCCACCTCTGCAGCCTCTCTCCTGGAGGCGGCCACCATATCCAGGACCTGTACCGAGCGGGGGGTGTGCAAGCGGTCATGGCGAGGCTTGCCGAGGGAGGACGTATACATGGCGCCTGCATGACGGTTACGGGAAAAAGCGTCTCAGAGAACATAGCCTCTGCACGGGTGCGCGATGACGAGGTGATACGTCCCCTGGACAAGCCCTACCACGACAAGGGGGGGCTGGCCATCCTCAAAGGGAGCCTGGCTCCCGACGGCAGCGTCGTGAAGCAGTCGGCAGTGTCGCCGGAGATGATGATCCATACGGGACCGGCGAGGGTCTTCGAAAGCGAAGAAGAAGCCTTTGCCGCCATCTCGGCCCGGAAGATCAAAGAGGGGGACGTGGTGGTGATACGCCACGAGGGACCCAAGGGAGGCCCGGGCATGAGGGAGATGCTCTCGCCCACGGCTGCCCTGGCCGGCATGGGCATGGACAAGACCGTAGCCCTCGTGACCGATGGCCGCTTCTCCGGAGCGTCGCGGGGCGCCTCGGTGGGGCACATCTCCCCCGAAGCCGCCGCGGGCGGCCCGATAGCCCTGGTCAGGGAAGGCGACCTCATCAAGGTCGACATACCAGCCAAACGGCTGGATCTTCTCGTGGACGAGGCCGAACTCGCGCGCCGCAGGGCCGCTTGGAAGCCCTATGTCCAGCCCGTCGACAGCGACTTCCTCTCCCGGTACCGCAGGTCCACCAGCTCGGGCAGCAAGGGAGCCGTCCTGGATTAGGCGGCGAAGATTCCTGGCGCGGGCCGCCGAGGGCGGCCGCGG
>DATCUA010000108.1:0-6256 GCA_036567645.1 Rectinemataceae bacterium
GTCTGGCAGCCGTCCTCGAATCTGCGGAAAGCGATCCTTCCTGGGACAGGGCGCTGGATGCACGCCAGGTGGAGCTCGCCCGCGAGGCAGACTGCGTGATCGGATCCAGGCTCGCTCTCTGGATGCTCCCCGAGGCCAGCCTGAAGGTATACCTGCGAGCCGGCATAGAAGCCCGCTCGCGCCGTATCTGGATGAGGGAAGGCGGGGAACTCGAGAAGGTGTTGGCAGAAACCCAGGCCAGGGATGTACGGGACAGGCGGCGATACAAGGAGACCTACGGCATAGACACGGAAGATCTCTCTCCAGCACACCTGGTCATTGACACCGAGCGTTGGGCGGCAGAGAGCATCGCTTCCATAATCATATGCGCCTTCGAAAAGATCGGATCCGGGCTTTTATCGAACCCAGGCCCAGGAGATAGATCATGACGAGAGCCATGGTGATAGTCGTCACAGGAGCCTCGGGCGGATTGGGCAAGGCCTGCGCCACCTATCTCTCCTCCCGTGGGCACAGAGTCTACGGTACCAGCAGGAGGGCTCCTCCGGAGGGGATCGAGTCAGAGGTCGGACCAGGAGGCTTTCGCCTCGTCAAGATGGATATCACCGATACAGCATCCGTGGATGCTACTATAAAAGAAATAATCGAGCGCGAAGGTCGTATCGATGCCCTCGTGAACAATGCCGGACTCCATGTCGTCGGTCCAGCCGAGATCCTAGCCATGGACGATTTCGAAGCGAGCCTGGAAACGAACTGCCTCGGCGCAATACGAGTCTCCCGGGCCGTGCTCCCCTCTATGCGCTCCGCCGGTTCTGGAAGAATAGTCAATATCAGCTCCGTAGGGGGCCTCTTGGGCCTCCCGTTCCAGTCTGCCTACTCCGCCGGCAAATTCGCACTCGAGGGCTTTTCTGAATCCTTCCGGGCAGAGGTGCGGCCCTTCGGCATCTCCGTATGCCTTGTCGAGCCGGGGGACATACGCCACCAAGACTGCAGGAAGGAAACCAGAAACGGAGGACCCTACGAAGAGACCTTCGTCCGGGTCATGGCAAAAGCCTGGAAAGATGAGGAAAGAGGATACCCGGCCGAGAAGATCGGCCCGCTCGTGGAAAGGATACTCAGGTGTCGAAATCCGCGCGCGAGGTACGGCTTCGGGCAATTTTTCCAGAAGACGGTGCCCATCCTGAAAAGGTTTCTGCCTTCCCGCCTCGTGGAGTCGGCTCTGCGGATGTATTACGGATCCTAGAGCGCTCCCGCCGTGTCAGTATGTGTTGAAAGGGAAGAGCTAGATCTAAAAGACGAAACACGGAGGGTGTCATGCCAATCGAGGTGAAATCATTCGGAGTCCTATCCTCTGGCGAGGAAGCGAGGCTCTTCATACTCAGTAACGGCGAATATCGCTCCACATGGACTGACTACGGGGCAACCTGGGTGTCGATGTTCTGCCCAGATGCCCGAGGCCGTTCAGACGATGTGATCCTGGGCTTTCCCACGCTGGATGGCTATGCCCGAGGCCCCAACCCTTTCATGGGGGCAACGGTGGGGAGGTTCGCAAACAGAATTGGCAGCTCGTGCTTTAGTCTGGGAGGAAAGATCTACCCGCTTTTCGCCAACAATGGGACCAACCATCTCCATGGGGGGAGACGTGGATTCGACAAGCACACATGGAGGGCCGAGACCTCTTTCGATAGCGGCGACCCTCTGCTCGTATTCACTCGCAGGAGCCCCGACGGCGAGGAAGGATATCCGGGCAATCTCGATGTCAAGGTTGAGGTGAGGCTGTCCTCCACTGGAGTCGTCTCTATAGACTATTTCGCCCTAAGCGACGCCCCCACGCCCGCCAACATCACGAACCACGCATACTTCAACCTGGGAGGCGAGGGTTCGGGACCGATCCTCGGCCACAGGCTCTCGCTCGCCTGTTCGAGCTACATCGAGGTGGATGCTGGGCAGATCCCCATTCCAGGTTCGCCGAGGCCTGTGGCTGGCGGTTGTTTCGATTTCCGACAGCCCAAGCCCATTGGCCGCGACATAGGCGAAACCCTTAACGGCTATGACCACTGTTTCGTTATAGACCCCCTGCCCGTCGGCCAAGCTTTCGCCGAAGTCCTAGATCCTGGCTCGGGGAGGCTGATGCGAATCAGGACAACATCGCCTTCGGTCCAGTTCTATACGGGCAACAATCTTCTTGCTCTTCAGGGAAAGCGTTGCTCGAAGTACGAAAAGCACGCGGGCTTCTGTCTAGAGACCGAGTTCTACCCCGATACTCCCAATAGGCCTGATTTCCCCAGCTGTATTGTACAACCGGGAGAAACTTGGCATTATCGTACTGAGTACGAATTTGCACTAGCAGGAGCACCAGATGCTTGAGGAGCTGACGAAACCGATTAGCGATCTCCAATCGGAAATACTCGATATCTGGGGGCGTCTTTGACGCCTCGCGGCTGGAAAAGGAGATACTAGACAAGGAGCGCATCTCCGCTGAACCAGGATTCTGGGATGATGCCGCCAAAGCCGGAAGGTTGTTCGCCCAGATCAAACAAATGAAAGAGCGCCTCGATACCTGGAAAGGGCTCGTGGCCGATGTGGAGTCTCTGCGCGAATTGTGCGCCCTCGCGCTCGAAGAAGAGCAGAGGGATATGGAAAAGGATATCGGGGAGAATCTAGCCCAGATCAGGGCCAAATTCGACGCGGCTGTGATCCTGGAACTCCTTTCTGGAGAGGCCGACGGCACAGACGCCTACGTGGCCATACACGCGGGCTCGGGCGGCACGGAAGCCTGCGACTGGGCAGGCATGCTCTTGCGCATGTACACGCGATGGGCTGAGCGCCGCGGCTTCAAGACCGAGGTTGTGGACATGCTCGAGGCCGAGGGCGGGATCAAATCGGCGACCATTCAGGTTTCCGGAGCCTATGCCTACGGCTACCTCAAGGGCGAGAGCGGAGTGCACCGGCTCGTGAGGATCTCTCCCTTCGATGCCAACGCAAGACGCCATACGTCCTTCGCATCGATCTACGTACTCCCTGTCCTCGACGATTCCATTCAGGTCGACATTCGGCCAGAAGATATACGGATCGACACCTACCGCTCAGGCGGTGCAGGCGGGCAGAAGGTCAACAAGACGGACTCGGCTGTCCGGATAACCCATCTTGCCACGGGTATAGTTGTGACCTGCCAGAATGAGAGGAGCCAGTACAAGAACAAGGACGTGGCGATGAGCGTGCTCAAGTCCAGGCTCTACGAGTATTATCGCCAGGAGAAGGAAAAGGAGAACGCGAAGTTCCAGAACGACAAGAAGGAGATAGCCTGGGGATCCCAGATCAGGTCATATGTGTTCCAGCCTTATACACTCGTCAAGGATCACCGCACCAAGTTTTCCATAGGCAGCGTCCAGAGCGTCATGGATGGAGATATCGATCCTTTTATTGAAACCTTTCTACGCTGGAAGTGGAAGGGCGGGGTGGCTTCGGCCGAGGGCGATGAGGAAGAACTCTGAACCGAGGGAAGTTCGGGCTCGATGGGACTTCCCTCTCTCCTATGGAATCCGGCTTCGGGCGACCTGTCTCATTTTCGCTCTATCCGGCATTGCTTCCCTCGCTTCTGCTCAGACTACCCCGACAGCCTTGGCAACCCGAGGAACGAAGGCCGATACTTCGGTTCGGGCCGAAAGTCTGGGTATATGTCGATTCGCCGAGGTCAAGGCACAGGCGAACCGAAGCGCAGATTCAACCCTTCCATCATATATAGAAATCCTGAACGCCTATGCCTCGGACCGCGGCGCAGCGCTCTCAGAAAGCCTAGCCTTCCTTCTTGCAGATGCCCTTCTGCCTCTTCCACCCAAGCCCGCCCCGGGAAGCTCATTTCCGCCTCAACCCGCCTTCGAGTTCAAGGAAGAATCTTCGGATTCGAAAATATTCTATTTTCCTGAAAAGGCGATATCTCTCTGCGATTTGTGCATCGCCGGATTCTATTCGCTCGCCGGAGAGACTGTGGAAGCCGCCATCTATCTGATCGAGAAACTCGAGAAAAAGGTAAGCTACCTCGGTTCCTATACCGGAACGATCGATACGCTGGAGTATTTCCCCGGACCTTTGCGGGGCGCGCTCCTCGAACGTTTCGCAAAACCAGCCCTTCAGGTATTCGACGTAATCGGTCCTCCCAACAAGACATATAAGGTAGCGCCCGAAGACAGGGGAGCATTCCAGGTCGAAGATAGAATATTCATATATAAAAATGGAAATTATAGAATACAGTACAGCGAATCCGACACTTCGGAACGAAGTATTCTCTTCGGGGCGCCCTCCGACAAGCGAAATACGTTTGTATACAATACAATACAAATTAAACCAGATTCTGGTTTGGATGACAAGGGGAGTGCGGTTCCAAAGCCTTCAGCGAACGAAAAGGGAGCTCGAGAGCAGGGTGCGATCCTCGCCGAGGCTGCCCGGCAAGTAGCATGGGAGAGTTCTAAGCACGAACTTGCCTCTTCGGCATTTTCGCGCTCTCTGTCTCGCCTTGTGGTCTCCGTGCCCGTGACGGCTCTAGCTCTCGGGGGCTTTTTCGTTGGCTACGAAGCTTTTACCCGATCGGCTTTGGACGTGGGAGGGCTCGCCCTCCGGGCCGCTCCAGCGATCCTATCCTTAGGATTGAGCATAGGTTTCGCCATAGACACGGGCATCAGAATCGCCGGCCTGGCCCGGGCATCATTCTAGGCGCGTAAGCGCGAGGCGACAGGTCGCCGAATGGAGTGCGGATGGGATTCGCAGACAGAATAAAGGCATTGTTCAGGCGGAACGCCTTGGACGATGCTGTATTCGAGGATTTGGCCGACCTCCTCGTCGAGGGCGATGTAGGAGCGGGCTTCGCCTTCGAACTTGTTGACAGCCTGAAAGCGCTTTGCAGAAAAGAAGGGATACGCGATGCCGAGGAAGCGCGTAGGGCTCTGAAACGCATCCTCAGGCCCTTCGCCCTCGGTGGGAGGCTTGATCTCGACTCTGGTGGCCTGAACGTTGTCCTTCTCCTCGGTGTGAACGGTGTAGGCAAGACCACCTCCTGCGCAAAACTCGCATCCTGGGCGAAGAAGTCCGGAATGGGGAAGATCATACTAGCCGCAGGCGATACGTTCAGGGCAGCCGCAGTCAACCAATTGGTCATTCACGGCCAGAGGCTGGGTATCAGGGTAGTGGCCCAGGGCCAAGGCGCTGATGCGGGAGCTGTCCTCTGGGACAGCATAGAGGCCGCTGGGGGCGAAGGCTTGGTAGTAGCCGACACGGCAGGGCGTATGCATACCAGAGCCGACCTCATGAAGGAACTGGAAAAAATGGACAGGATCGTCAGTCAAAAGGCTCCGAGCTCCGTCTACAGGAAAATCCTCGTCCTGGACGCCACGACAGGTCAAAACGGAATGCGCCAAGCGGAGATTTTCAACGATGCTGTAAAACTAGACGGGGTTATTTTGAGCAAATACGATTCCACTGCCAAGGGCGGAATGGTGTTGACCCTTGGCAAACAGCTCGGCTTGAAGACTCTCTTCGTCGGCACAGGCGAGGGGTACGAAGATATCTCGGTCTTCGACCCCGAGGCCTTCCTCCAGGATTTCGTCGGCGGCGAATGATGAAGCTGGGACCAGCTCTCTACACTGCGTATCGTTGGAGCTTTTCGCCGCGTAAACGCATGTCCATGGGTAGAGCAATGCTCGCTTCGGCAGGCATTGCCGCCGGAGTGACGGCTCTCATTGTCGTGATAGGCGTCATGGGCGGCCTCCAGAAAGGGTACATCGACGCCATACTCGAAATATCCAGTTTCCATTTGAGGGTTGAAGTACCGAAAGCATCGGCAGCTTCCACTCGGGAATCAATCGCCTCTCTACCTGGAGTGCTTTCGGCTCTCGAGCTCCAGGAGACTGAGGCAATAGCGCTCGGTTCTAGGGGAGAAGGAAGGCCTATTGCCTTGCGACTGCTCCGCCCCGGGAGCGGCGCCCAGGATCCTGGATTCATGAAAGCGCTAGGACTCGGTTCCGAGCTCGGCTTTCCTCGCCCCGGAGGTTTCTACCTTGGGCGGGAAGCGGCTTCGTCTCTGGGACTGGAGCCGGGAGATATGGTTGAGCTCTTCGCCGCGTCCATCGACGAGAATGAAGGCCTTGTCCCCCTGAGGGCTTCCTTCGTCCTCGAGGGGGTATTCGCCTCGGGCTACTACGAATACGACTCCTCTCTGGCATTCGCCTCCCTCGATGCGTCCAACTCCGGAGCGGCATCGCTCTCT
>DATCUA010000109.1:0-2178 GCA_036567645.1 Rectinemataceae bacterium
GAACCCTTTCCTGAGCTTGAAATCCCTTGCCAGGGACAGCACAGAACCACGGATATAGTTGCCCCAGAATCCCGGCAACATCTCAGGCACCCTATCGATGTGGAAATACTCCTCATCCGGGAAATCCATACTCTGGACGCGCACAAAGCCCGCATCGTCGGGCGAATAAAGAAGATCCACGCTCACATCCAAGGCCATACCCGTCACAAGCCCGCCCTGATGGTCCACATGGGCTCCTAAGGGGCAAATGCGCAAAGGGGAGCGGACCTGTCACTCGGCAGGTTCTGAGAATAGGCTTTCGAATTTTTGGGAAAGTTCTTTCATTGTAGATACGCGGACATTCTTCTGACTTGGTGATGATATAAGAGACAAGAAATCCTGATCCGACTCATGTCGCGGCCGAAACACGCTGACTGGTTGGTGCCAGGGCTATGTTCAATCATTGAACATTCTAGGATGGGAGTTTGCTGGATGCAAGGGCGGGGGAGATAAATTTTTGGCAAGATACCAGGATTTTCAGGATGGGACAGGAGAGGAGGGATCGAAGGGGAAAACGGCGGCTATCCCCTAGATTCCCGACACTCCTGTCCATCCTGTTCATCTTGTTACCCTGTAATATTTTATTATCGTGTCTGATTCTTGTGCTCTTGTTATCTTGTCCACATAGTCTATTTCTTGCCGCCCTTGTCGGGCTTGCCTTCGTTGTTGCCTTTGGGTTCGGAGGCGGGCTTTTCGCCGCGCGCTTCTTTTTCCTTGCGCTCGCGCTCCTGGCGCTCTTCGCGGACGCGCTCGCCCAGCTTGGTGGCGCGATCGACAATCTTGCCCTTGAGGGCCATGAAGTCGTTGGAACCGGGCTTTACTCCCAGCACCTTGGCCAGGGTTCCCCAGCCGTGGCCATTCTCGCCCTCGGCCAGGACTACGGCCTCGGACAAGGGCATGGACGTGGCCGCCGAGATCTCCAGAGCCAGCCAGAGCTCGCCCGGGGAAGCCCCAGCCTCGAAATAGCCCTGGAGCGCCACGAGCTCGACACCGAACTCCTCGGCCAGCTTGGTCAGGATGAGCGTAGGATCGCCTTCGCCCTCCATGTCCAGATCCTTGATCGTGGCCGCAAGCTCCTCGTCCGTCCCCTGGTCCTGCCCGAAAGCCGACTGGGCCCC
The DNA here is from genome assembly GCA_036567645.1 of Rectinemataceae bacterium. Classification (GTDB taxonomy): domain Bacteria; phylum Spirochaetota; class Spirochaetia; order Treponematales; family Rectinemataceae; genus JAPLSO01. The sequence goes on from DATCUA010000109.1 coordinate 1,158, forward strand.
GGCGAATAGAAGGAAGAATCCCGCGCAAACCGCCAACCACTTTCCCATTCGTGCCATATCGTACCTCCTAGCTCCCTCTCGAGAGGGGCTATGCACAGGGATATGCAACGGATTGGAAACCGGTTGCGCGCCGCCTCGATGGAAAAATGACCCGGCTCGCGCTACAGTAAGCCCATGGCAGGCGACCAGGCCGACGACCGCGCCGTGGAACTCACCCTTTCGGGACAGAAAGAAGCATTCCGCGCCATTGTGGATCGCTACGGGGCCCGCATCCTTTCCTTCTGCAGGGCCAGGCTGAGATCGGAAGAAGAAGCCCGCGACGCCGCCCAGGAAGTATTCGTCCACGCCTACCGCTCCCTGGCCCGCTTCCGCCTGGGCGAAAGCTTCCCAGCCTGGCTCTTCGCCATAGCCGCCAACCATGCGCGCACCCGCTATCGCCTATTCGCCTCGGACAGACACAAAGTGGAAGCAGCCGGATCGGAGCTGGCGGCCTCGGCCGCATCCGACCCCGCCGAAGAAGCGGTTCAGGCTATCCGCGCCCAGGCCCTTCGCCGTGCCGTAGCCGCCCTGCCCAAGGAACAACGCGCGCCCGTAGAGCTCTACTATTTCGGAGAACTCTCCGTGGAAGAAACCGCCCGAGCCCTGGGCATAGGCGAAGAAGCAGTGAAATCGCGCCTTTTCCGCGCGAGGAAAGCCCTCAGAATCGCCCTCGAAGCGAATACCGAGGCGCCCCTCGAGGCCGAGCAACCCGAAACGGGTTCCAGAGGTATAGTCAGATGATGAAGTGCGAAGACGCCCGAGCCTACGTGGACGCCTGGGAAGCAGGCGAGCCCAGCCCCTGGAAACCAGGGGACTTCTCCGCGCACCTATCCGCTTGCCCCAGGTGCGAATCGCGCTACGGGGCATTGGCAGGGGCCATGGAGCGGGATGGGGCGATGGAAAGGACGGCGGACGCGGCACGGGCCCGGAACGCGGCCGACATCGCCCTCTCGAACACCGTCATGGAGGCTATATCCAGACC
>DATCUA010000110.1:0-4762 GCA_036567645.1 Rectinemataceae bacterium
GAGGAAGAGCCCGCCCACCAGCACAAGCAATATCGAGGACTCGCCCAGGGAGCCCGAGCGGTAGCCTATGAAGAGCTGGCGGAAGAAGACCCCCACATCCGAGGCGCCGAAGTAGGCCGCGGCGTCGGCGAGGCTCTTGCCCTGCTTGATCAGGGCCAGAGGGGTGGCCGCGCTCGTGGCGTCGGCCGCCAGCGCGAATCCGTTGGGCATGGACCAGGTAGTCATGGCGGCGGGGAAGCTCATGAGGAGGAAAGCCCGGCCTATGAGTGCTGGATTGAAGGGGTTGGCACCGAGGCCGCCGAAAAACTCCTTTGCCACCACAACGGCAAAAACAGCGCCCAGGGCTCCCATCCACAGGGGAGTGGCCGGGGGAAGAATGAGAGCGAGGAGGAGACCGGTCACCACGGCGGAAAAGTCGCCTACCGTGGTCGAAGCCTTGATGAGCTTTCGGAAAAGGAACTCGCCTGCCACAGCCGAAGCCACCGTCACCAGGATGAGGGCGAGAGCCGAAAAGCCGTAGAGATAGACGCCGTAGGCGGCCGATGGCAACAGGGCCATCACGACTGCCAGCATGATCCTCGGCGTCGTGATCGGCGTGAACGAATGGGGGCTCGACGAGAGCACCATGCCTTTAGCGGGCATTCTGGGCCTCCTTCTGCTTCATGGCGCGCAGGATCTGCTTGCCGACCCTGAAACGCTGAACGAGGTGCCTGTGGGCAGGGCATACGAATGAGCAGGTTCCGCACTCTATGCAGTCCAAAAGCCCGATTTTCTCGGCATCCTTGTAGTCGCCCGCCTCTATCGACTCGGCCAGGAGGGCGGGGGAAAGCCTGCAGGAGCAAGCGCGCATGCATCGGCCACAGCGGATGCAGGTTTCTTCGTCGTAGAACGCTCCCTCGGCCTCGTCCAGGAAAAGGACGCCCGAGGTGTTCTTCTGGACGGGGATCTGGTACGAGGGAACGGCCACGCCCATCATGGGCCCGCCGTATATCACTTTGCTCACGGCCTCGTCGTCCACCTGGGCGAGCCCGGCCGCGACGATGTCCGAAACGAGGGTTCCTATAGGTACGATGACATTCGCGGGCTTTTTACAGGCTCCTCCGGTTATCGTCAGGCCTCGCTCGATGAGGGGCTTGCCCTCCCTGAAGGCGTCCACCATGGCGCAGAGGGTGCCGATGTTCTGAACCACGCAGCCCACGTCCATGGGCAAGCCGCCCGAAGGCACTTCGCGACCCGTTATGGCGGTAATCAGCATCTTTTCTCCGCCCTGGGGATACTTGGTCTTGAGGAGCTGGACGCGGATCTTCATGCCCGCCCTCGTCCTCGGGCTGGCCGCTATCGCCTTTTCCAGCAAGGGAAGGGCGTGGAGCTTGTTCTCCTCCACGGCTATAACGCCTTCTGGAGCTCCTACGATCTTCATGGTTATGGCCACGCCTTCCACCACATCATCGGGGCGCTCCACCATGGTGCGCTCGTCTATGGTGAGGTAGGGCTCGCATTCGGCCCCGTTGGCTATGACGCAGGCGATGGGCTTGGAAGGAGCCAGCTTGACGTGAGTGGGGAACCCGGCCCCGCCCATGCCTACGATGCCCGCCGCCCTCACGCGGGCGAGAGCTTCTTCCTTGGAACAGGCAAAGGCGTCCAGGGGAGGCATAAACTCCTGAAGGTCTTCTATAGACCTCGGAGCTTCGCCCTCCGCAGGGGGAGGGAGGGCTTCGATGATCATGCAGGGCCCATCCGCGTTGTTGGATTGGGTCCTCGGCTCGATCTTCTTCACGACGCCTGCGATGGACGAGTGCACGGGAACGGTCATTCGCCCCTCGGCATCCGCTATCTTCTGGCCTCGCTTTACGGTGTCGCCAACCTTGACCAGCGCCTGTATGGGTGCTCCGAAATGCTGGTTCACCGGAATGACGACTTGCTTCACGTCGACGAGACGCTCGATCGAAAGGCCGCTCGAGCGGTCCTTTCTCTCCGGCGGATGCGCTCCGCCCCTGAAGGTCTTCACTGCCATGACGGGAAACATCTCCTTTGCAGCTGCGTTCCGCTGATGAAACGTGGTGGGAAGTCTTAGAATCTTAACCCGGACCTCGAAAAACGGTCAAGGCGTAATGGCGCCACCGCACTCGATAAATCTTTATCGTATAGTGACCAAAAGGCCAGGACTCCGCACCGGAGCCCTGGCCCGTGGCAGGGATTTCGAGACCTTACTTGCGGCCCCGGAACATCACGCGGACCTGCTTGTACAGGCCCTCGCCCTCGCTTTTAGTCTCTATGTCCACGATGTCGTTGAGGGTAGTGTGCACAATCCTGCGCTCGAAAGGATTCATGGGCTCGAGGAGGACCGACCTGCCCGTCCTGCGCACCTGTTCGGCCGATTCGTAGGCTATGCGCACAAGGGATTCCTCGCGCCTGATGCGATAATTCTCGGAATCCAGGATCACCTTGATGTCGTCCCTGCCGATCACTCCAGCGTAAACGTTCGCGAGCAGCTGGAGGGCGTCTATGTTCTTGCCCTTCTTCCCTATGATGATGGATGTGTTGGCCGTGTCTATCTTGAGCCCGAGCTTTTTCTCCTCCCTGAAGAGGACGCTCACCTTGGCCGGATAGCCCATCTTGCTCACCACTTCCTCGGTCCATGCCAGCATCTTGGCCTCGAACTCCTGCATAGGCAGGCGCTCGGACTCGGGGATGGACTCGGCCCTGGATGGGGTTCTCTGCCTGGGCTGCTCGGCCCCTTCATCGTCCTGGGCGTCTTGGGCATCTTCCGCCTCATCGGCGCCTGCGGCAGGGATCCCGGCATCGCCAGCCGTATGGACCCGTATCTTCACCTTTCCCTTTTTGAACAAGCCCCCTGTCTGGTTTTCGAGGATCTCGACGTCGAACTCGTCGGTCTCCAGCCCCAGCTGGGAAGCGGCGAGCTCTATCGCCTCGCGCTCGGACTTCCCTTCGAATTCATATATCATCGCATACTCCTAAGGAGAGAGATTACCGCTTATCGGCTCGATGGACCCTTCTTGCCGGTCTTGGAGCCAGCAGAGGGTTTGCCCTGGGAAGCCTCGGCCTGAGCCGCCTTATCCTCCAGCCAGGATTTGACCTTGTCGCCCAAGCCGGCCTTGGCCGCCGGAGAAGACTTCACCGACGTCCGCCCCGCGCTCTTCATGCCCGCGCCGGCCGAGGCGGCCGAATCCGGGCTCGAGCCGGCCGGAGCCAGAGCGGCTTTGAGCTTGTGCTTCTTCAGCATGTCGTTGATCACCACCTGCTGGACTATGGTCAGCACGTTGGACACGATCCAGTAGATGAGGAGGCCGGAAGGCACGTCGTAGAGCACGAAGAAGAACATGATAGGCATGCCGTACATCATCAGCTTCATCTGGCCGGCGTTCTGCCCGCTCTGGGGCGTCTGGGTGAACTTGCCGTAGAGGAGCTGGCTTGCCAGATAGATGATGGGCAAGGCGCGGATATCGTTCCAGCCCAGCAAAGGCAGGCGGAAAGAGCCGAAATTGACGATGCTCTCGGGAAGGGAGAGATCGGGTATCCAGACGGGTATGAAGCTCGCGCCGCGCAGGTCGAAATGGTTGTTGAACAGGTTGTACATGGCGATGAAGAGGGGGAATTGGATGAGCATGGGGAGGCAGCCCGACATGGGATTGTAGTTCTCGCGCTTGTAGAACTCGGCCATCTCCTGGTTCAGCCTCTGCGTGTTGCCCTTGTATTTGGCCTGGAGTTCCTGGAGCTTGGGCTGGAGTTCCTGCATGCGCGCCGTCGAAATGGAACTCTTCTTCGTAAGCGGGAAGAAAAGGGCCTTGATCACGATCGTGACCAGGATGATGGCGACGCCGTAGTTGGGTATCAATGTATAGAAGAAATTGAGGAGTATCTTGATAAGGCTTTCGAGCCAGCCGAGGATGTTGGATCGCTCCGTGGCATCCTCCAGCTTCATGGACGCCAGCCCGAAAGCGTTTTTGTCGGCGTACTCGTACTTGGAGAGCTCCGTCGAAGTCCGTGGGCCGAAGTAGAAGTAGTATCTGTCGGTCTGGCTGGAAGTCCCCACAGCCGGTCGGCTCACGAACATGGTGTTCGTCTGCTTGATCTCGGCATCGGTTCCCTGGAGATAGGAAAAGGTGGCGAAGGGCAGCTCGGGCGCGGCTATGAAGGCGAAATACTTGCCAGCCAGGGCTCCCCAGCTGGGCTTGTCCTTGATCTGCTGGATCGTTCCGGGCTTGGCAGTCTCCAGCTTCTTCTTGCCGCCCACCTCGAGGATGTACTTCCTATAATCAGCGTTCTTGGGCAGATGGTCGAAGCGGGGACCTATCTGCGGCCCCAGGGAGATGGTATAGGCCAATCCGTTGACGTTGACGGGAACGACCGCTCCGTTCGCGCCTTCGAGGCTCACGGCCATTCCGAACATGTACTCGCCCTGCCGGAAGGTGAACACCTTCTTGTAGGTGAAGGGCTGGAGCCCTCCCGATCCCGTGTTCGCGTAGAATGTGCGGGAGAATTGGATGGTCGTCTTGTCTCCATCCAGCCATGCGGCGTTCATGAGGTCGGTCACGGGGAGGGCATCGGTTCCGCCGAAGGCGAGGGAGAGGCCCCGAGCCCCGGCCGAGCCGGGCACCACGAGGTCGACGGCTCCAGACTTATCCTTGTGTTTCTTGAGCTTGAGAGATACCAGATCTCCGCCCTTGTTCGTAAACTCTGCGGCCAGAAGATCTGTCTCTATTTTATACCTGGCCTCGGCAAGGGGAACCGGCTCGGCCGG
>DATCUA010000111.1:0-2418 GCA_036567645.1 Rectinemataceae bacterium
CCATGCCCGCGTGGCTCGCCCTGCCTTTGAATGAGAAGACAGCGGCCAGGTTGGCCGAGCTCAGGTAGCGGTGCGGTGTGTTGACGTCGGCCGGGTGCCAGGTGAGGACGGCCGAGCAGTCGTCAAAGCGCCCGGCTTTCACTATGGGAATCCTTCCCAGGGATTCCTCGGCCGGGCATCCGTAATACCGCACGATGCCAGATATTCCGCGGCTTTCCAGCAGATGGGCAAGGGCTTCGGCAGCCACCAGGCTCCCAGCGCCGAGGAGATTGTGCCCGCAGGCATGGCCGGGAGCTCCTGCTGTCTCGGGGCGGCGCTCGATGTCGCAGGCCTGGGACATACCGGGAAGGGCGTCGTATTCGCCCATGAAGCCGATGATCGGCTCCTTGACTAAGCTGCCCGCGCCGTCGCCCGCCGCGTTTCTCTTCTTGCCGCTCACTGTCGCGCCGCCTCCTGCTCCTATCGTCTTTTCCGCCACGAAGGAGTTGGGCATCTCGGGATACTCGGTCACGGCAAAGCCCCGCGAGGCCAGCCGTTCGCGATAGACCCGAGCCGAACGCTCCTCGGCGAAGGCCACCTCGGGATGCTCCCAGATGTCGCGCGCTACGGCATCGTATTCCTCTGCCCGAGCCCCGACGAAATCCTCGACGATGGATCGCAAGACCCTGTCCTCGCCTCCGACTCCTGATCCGGTTCCCGCTTCTTCGAGGGGATTGGCCGTTATGCTACGCGAGAGTTTCCGAGACATGGCTCGCTCCTCGGGGATAGGCGGCTAGAGCCCCGCCTTGGCCTTGACCCTCGCTCTGCCTTCCTGGGCGAACTTGAAGCCCGGGTTGAGCTCCAAGGCCTTGCCGAAGGAGGCGTAGGCCCTTCTGTACTGGGTGAGGATTTCCTGGACCGAACCCAGCCTGTACCACCAGTAGTACATGCCTTTCTCCAGGGCTACCGCCGTGGAAAAGGCTATGTCGGCGTGCTCGAATTTCTTGAGGCGCATGTAACATTCGCCTATGTAGTAGTAGGCGCTGGAATAGCGCTCGTCCCCCTGGGGGGCGGCGTGGACGTAGACCGAGAATTGGGCCAGGGCCTCCTCCGTCCTTCCGAGAAAATACAGGGATTCGGCCATCGTCTCCGAAATGCGATAGTCGGGGCCCGAGGCGAGAGTCTTCTCCGCAGCCGCCACCACGTCCTTGTGCCTGCCCAGTCTGAAGAGGTTCCAGCAGAGGAGGTACACGACATCCTTTCGCGAAGGCTCGGCTTTCAGAATAGCCTGCACGGCCTCGAGAGACGCGGCGAAGGCCTTCTGGGCTTCGGCCTCCCTTCCCTGGATCTGGAGCTGGCGGCCGCGTGTATAGAGGCTCAGAGCCTGGTCTGCGCTCTGGCTCTGGAGGGAGGCTTGGGCGCCGAGGGACGAGATCGCCACCAAGCAGACAGCGCAGGCTACCGCTATCCGGAATGACACCGCCCGGAGAGTCCGGAAGCGAAAATCCAGGATGCGGAAGCCCACATTCACTGCAGCACCTCGTTTATGGCGGCGGCCGCCCTTCTGCCTTCGCCCATGGCGAGGATGACGGTAGCCGCTCCCAGCACGATATCCCCTCCAGCATACACACGATCCATGCTGGTCTTCTGCTTTTCATCGACGAGTATATGGCCCCAGCGATCCACTGACAACTCTGGCGTGGTCCTCGAAATGAGGGGATTGGATTCGTTGCCAACGGCCACGATAACCGTGTCGAATGGGACGATGGTTTCCGAGCCCCTCTTGGGAACGGGCCTGCGCCTTCCGGATTCGTCTGGCTCTCCGAGTTCGTATGACAACACTTCGAGCGCGGCCACGACGCCAGACTCGTCACCCAGGATCCTCGTCGGGCTGGAGAGGAAATCGAACTTCACTCCTTCCTCCATGGCGTGGACTACTTCCTCGGCCCGGGCGGGCATTTCCTCCAGGGTGCGGCGGTAGAGCACCCGCACTTCCTCGGCTCCCAGCCTCAGAGCCATACGCGCCGAGTCCATAGCCACATTGCCTCCTCCCAGGACGGCAACCCGCCTCGAGGGATAGAGGGGGGTGGCAGCACGGGCCGAATCGTAGGCTTTCATGAGATTAGTGCGCGTCAGGTACTCGTTGGCGCTGAAAACGCCGACGAGGTTCTCCCCCGGTATGTCCATGAACTTGGGCAGGCCCGCACCGGTGCCTATGAAGACAGCGTCGAAGCCGTCCTCGCGAAGGAGGGCGGAAAGCCTGCGGGTCCTTCCCACCAGGTAGCTCATCTCGAAATCGACGCCCATGGACTCCACCACCCCAGCCTCGGAAGCCACCAGTGCCTTGGGAAGGCGGAACTCGGGAATGCCGTAGACCATGACGCCTCCGGCCTTGTGGAATGCCTCGAAAATGGTGACCCTGTGCCCTTGGCGCCGCAG
>DATCUA010000112.1:0-5762 GCA_036567645.1 Rectinemataceae bacterium
GGAATCCGCTCCTCGAGTCGGCCTAGCCTCATGCTCGGGGCCCCGTTCCGGGCGAAGCCTGGGCGCGGCTCCCGTGCTGGGAGGGATTTCCCCTCGCAGGATTCCGGCGGCCTGGGCCGCGCCGAGCTTCCTCAGCTCCACGTCCGGCTCGAGCCAGGAGGAAAGCACGGCATCGAGCCGGGGCGAGAGATCCATGATGCCCGAGATATCCACCTTCAGTGCTTTGGTGGGAAGCTCGGCCGGATTGCGCCCGGTGAGGAGGAAGAGGGCGGTGGCCGCCGCCCCGTAGAGGTCGGATCTGTGGCTCGCCCTGCCCGCCACCTGCTCCAAAGGCATGTAGCCCGCCGTTCCCACCATGGTGGCCCCCGGATAGAGGGCGGCGGCCACCGCGTCTTGCACGCCGGAGAAGTCCACGAGAGCAATCGAGCCATTGGGCCGCAGGACTATGTTCTTGGGATTGATGTCCCTGTGCACGAGGGGAGGCCGCAAGGAGCCGAGATACGCGAGGATAGAGCTCAGTTGGGCGAGGATATCTTCCACTTCGGCTTCGCTGAATCTCTTGCCCGCTGCTACGGCGGCCTCCAGATTCTGGCCTTCTATGCGCTCCATGGCCAGGACGAGGCGCAGCTTGCCATCGGCTTCGGCTTCGAAGTTTTCCAGGTAGAGGGGTATGGAGGGGTGAGAGAGGCGCTTGAGGGCTTCGCATTCTCGCCTGAATACGTCCACAGCTCCCCAGGTGGATGTCTCGCTCAGATCGAGGATCTTGAGGACGATATCCGGCCGATCCCCTTCGCCGGAAACGCGGCGCGCCAGCCATGTGGAGGCCGAAGGCCTTCTTCCCAGTTCGGTTTCGAGGATGTAGGAGCCGAGGATCTCTCCTTGTTTCAACGCTGCTCGTCCCCGCCTGCTCCACTCTTCCACCCGAGGGCACGCAGCCGTTCCATAGCGGCTGCGCGCTCACGGAGAAGTCCTAGTTCCTCGTAGGTGTCGACGAGATTGAACCAGGCCTCGCCCAGTTCGGGATCTGCCGCTACCGCCTTTTCGAAACAGGCCCTCGCCTCCTCGTAGAGGCCTCGCCTGAAGCGCACGATTCCCTTGTCGTTCCAGGCTTGGGGATGATCGGGCTTCGCCAGGAGCACGTTGTCCCAGAGAGCGTCGGCTGTGTCGAAATCGTCTTTGTCGTAGGCGAGGAGTCCCAGGGCATGGAGATAGTCCGGCTCGCCAGGCGAAAGCTCGAGAGCCCTCGAGAGATCGGCTTCGGCGGCTTCGAAGTCGCCCGAGAGCCTATGGGCTTCGGCGCGGTTGTAGAGAACCCCGGCCAGGTGCGGATCGAGCGTCAATGCCTGGGTGAAAGCCTCTACGGCTTTTTCGAGTTTGCCTTCGTCTGTGGCTACAATGCCTCTCTTGTTCAAGGCGGAGATCTTCGGATAATCGATTTCTTCCATGGCGTTCACCCCCGGTACAGAGTACAATGATACTCGATATTCCATGGGCGGTCATCCATCGGCGGGAGGGCTTGAACAGCATGGGACATCCACCTATAATGTCAATCCAATAATATCGATATAGTTTTATTCATATATTTCCAAGGGGGTATACATGCCTGCTGGGTCTATCGAGTTCTCGAAGGAGTTGATTGCATTCATCGATGAATGGGGCAAGAAGCCCGGCGGCCTCATCATGATGCTCCATCGCATCCAGGACGAGTTCGGCTATATACCCAGGCCCGCCGCCGAAAAGCTCTCGGTCATGGTCGGGCTTCCCCTGGCCAAGATATATGGGGTAATCACCTTCTACCATTTCTTCAAGACCACCATGCCCGGGAAGCACAAGCTCGCCATCTGCATGGGCACGGCCTGCTACCTCAAGGGCGGCCAGGATCTCGTGGACGAAGCTCGATCCATACTGGGCATTCAAGGAGAGGATGTGACGGACGACGGGCTTTTTAGCATAGACGAAGTCCGTTGCCTGGGTTGCTGCGGGCTAGCCCCCGTCCTCATGGTGGGCAACGAGGTCTACGGCAAGGTCACGAAGGACCAGCTACCCGAGATCATCGCGAAATACCGGGCTCTCTAGGCGCCGTGGAGAATCCGGCAGGCCGTGCACTATTCGATAGCGGACTTCATCGTGGACATAGCGCAGAACGCCGCTGAGGCGGATTCCGCGCTTGTGGAGATCGAAATTGAGGAATCTGCCGACGCCTTTTCCGTGAAGGTGAAGGACGACGGCAGGGGGATGGACAGGGAGGAGGCCGCCCGAGCCCTGGATCCCTTCTACACGGATGGGAAGAAGCATCCCGGGAGGAAGGTGGGGCTCGGGCTTCCCTTCCTGAAGCAGGCTATAGACCTGAACGGAGGCGAGTTCAGCCTCGACACCGGGAAGGGAAGGGGAACGTTGGTGGCCTTCCGCTTCGACACGGGACAGATAGACTGCCCGCCTGTCGGGGACCTGGCCCAAGCCCTGTTCTCCCTGCTCTGCCTCCCTTCGAGTGCGGAGCTGAGGATTCGGCGCCGGAGAAGCTCTGGGAGCGCGGGGAGAGCCGGAATCTCGGGGAAGGCAGGTCTGGACTACGAGCTCGTCAAAAGCGAACTCGTCAAGGCCGTGGGCGATCTGGAAGAATCCGGATCCCTCGCCCTCTTGAGGCGGTACCTGATTTCGCAGGAAGAAGATTGAGCCGGCCCGAGGCCGGTCACGGACAAGGGAGGAGAAGCGTATGGCAAAGATGACCCTCGACGATCTCAGGGCGCTCCGGGATTCCAAGCGCCAGGATATGGCGAGGCGTGAGGTGGATGGCAAGGATATCCAGATCATCGTCGGCATGGGTACCTGCGGCATAGCCGCCGGAGCTAAGCAGACCTTCGACGCCATCGTCGCCTCCATCCAGAAGCACGGCATCGAGGACAAGATAATCATCCGCCAGACCGGCTGCATGGGCCTGTGCTACGTCGAGCCCACCGTGGAAGTGGTGGTGCCCAGAATGCCCACGGTCATCTACGGCAAGATGACCAGCGACGTGGCCGAGGATCTCGTGGTCAAGCATCTCGTGGAGCGCACCCTGCTCGACAACCATATCCTCGACAGGCCCGCGGCCGACATCATCGCAGCGGCAGGCTCCGCCGTCTCGAAGGGAGGCAAGTGATGGCCAAGAAGAACTTCATCCTCGTCTGCGGCGGCACCGGATGCGAGTCCGCCCGCGCAGGGGAGATCTATGCATCCCTCCTCAAGGAAGCCGAGCTCCAGGGAGTGAAGAACGATGTCCAGATAGTCAAGACAGGCTGCTTCGGTTTCTGCGAAAAGGGCCCCATCGTCAAGGTGCTTCCCCAGGAATCCTTCTATGTCGAAGTGAAGCCCGAGGACGCCAAGGAAATCATCGCCGAGCAGGTGGTGAAGGGCCGCGAGGTCGAGCGCCTCCTGTACAAGAAGGACGCCAAGACAGCCGACACGGTGAAGATCGAGGACATCGAGTTCTACCAGAAGCAGTTCCGCATCGTCTTGCGCAATTGCGGGGTCATCAATCCCGAGAATATCGAGGAGTACATAGCCCGCGATGGCTATACCGGCTTGGAGAAGGCCCTCTTCCAGATGAAACCCGAGGAAATCATCGAGGAACTCAAGAAGTCCGGCCTGCGCGGTCGCGGCGGGGCGGGATTCCCCACCTGGATGAAGTGGGATCTCACCCGCAAGCAAGCCGATCCGGTGAAGTACGTGGTCTGCAACGCCGACGAGGGGGATCCGGGCGCCTATATGAACCGCTCGACCATAGAAGGCGATCCGCATTCGATCATCGAGGCCATGGCCATCTGCGGACGGACTATAGGCGCCCACACGGGCTACATCTATATCCGCGCCGAGTATCCCCTCGCCATCGAGCGCCTCAAGATAGCCATAGAGCAGGCCAAGAACTACGGCCTCATAGGCAAGGACATCCTCGGCTCGGGCTTCGACTTCGACATCGAGATCAGGCTGGGCGCCGGAGCCTTCGTGTGCGGAGAAGAGACGGCCCTCCTCCAGTCCCTCGAGGGCAAGCGCGGCATGCCCGTACCCAAGCCCCCCTTCCCCGCCATCCAGGGGCTCTGGAAAAAGCCCACCGTCATCAACAACGTGGAAACCTTCACCAACGTCTCGGTGATCATGGCCAAGGGCGCAAACTGGTTCTCCAAGATTGGCACGGAGAAGTCCAAGGGCACCAAGACCTTCGCCCTCACCGGCAAGATCAACAACTCGGGCCTGGTCGAAGTGCCGATGGGCACCACACTGAGGGAGATCATCTTCGACATCGGCGGCGGCATCAAGAACGGCAAGAAGTTCAAGGGAGTCCAGACCGGCGGACCTTCGGGCGGCATCATCACCGAGGAGAGCCTGGATCAGCCCATCACCTACGAGAGCCTCACCGCCCTCGGTTCCATGATGGGCTCCGGCGGCATGATCGTCATGGACGAGGACGACTGCGTGGTGGACATAGCCAAGTTCTACATGACCTTCTGCGTGGACGAATCCTGCGGCAAGTGCGCTCCCTGCCGGATAGGCACGAAGCAGATGCTCGAGATCCTCACCAGGATATCCAAGGGCACGGGCACGGAGGAGGATCTTCTAAAACTGGAGAAGATCGGCAAGGCCATGACCAAGGCCTCCCTCTGCATGCTCGGCGGCTCGGCCGCCAACCCCACACTCTCCACCCTGCGCCACTTCAGGGAGGAATACCTGGAGCACATCCGGGATCATAAGTGCAGGGCAGGGAAGTGCAAGGACCTGGTGGTCTACGAGATAGATCCCGCCAAGTGCATAGGCTGCGGGCTTTGCGCACGCAAGTGCCCCGTGCCCTGCATCTCGGGCGAGAAAAAACAGCCGCATGTGATAGACAAAGCCCGCTGCATCAAGTGCGGCGAATGCTTCAAGGTCTGCAAGTTCGGCGCCGTCATCAAGCGCTAGGGATGGGGGAAGAACATGATCAACTGCACGATAAACGGAATACCGGTCCAGGTGGCTGAAGGCGCCACGGTGCTGGACGCCGCCAAGAAGGCTCACGTAAAGATCCCCACCCTCTGCTACAACCCCGACCTCTCCCCCTGGGCCGCCTGTGGCATCTGCGTGGTCAAGGTGGAGGGCAACGGCAAGCTCCTGCGGTCCTGCTGCACTCCGGTGGCCGAGGGCATGAGCGTGATAACCAACGACTCGGAGTTGGTCCAGATCCGCAAGACGGTGATCGAGCTCATCCTCTCCACCCACCCGGACGACTGCCTGGCCTGTCCGCGAAACCAGGACTGCGAGCTCCAGACTCTGGCTCAGGAGTTCGGAGTCAGGGAGCAGCCCTTCCCCAAGCAATTGAGGGATTTGCCCGTGGACGACACGACCGGCTCCATCATCCTCAATCCGGAAAAGTGCGTGCGTTGCGGCCGCTGCGTCACCGTATGCCAGCAGATGCAGAACGTCTGGGCGATCGAGTTCCTCGGTCGCGGAGAGACTACGCGCATAGCCCCGGCGGCCGACGTCAAGCTGGGCGAAAGCCCCTGCATCCGCTGCGGCCAGTGCTCGGCCCATTGCCCCGTAGGCGCAATCTATGAGAACGACCAGACCAAGGAAGTCTGGGAGGCCCTCATGAAATCCGGTCCCGAGGCCAAGACCTGCGTAGTGCAGATAGCCCCAGCGGTCCGCGTGGCTCTGGGCGAGGCATTCGGCCTGCCCGCCGGCACCGATCTCACCAAGAAAATCTACACCGCTTTGAGGCGCATGGGATTCGACGCCATATTCGACACCAACTTCGC
>DATCUA010000113.1:0-7177 GCA_036567645.1 Rectinemataceae bacterium
CCAACCGTACCGTAACAGACGGCTGGTACTCCGGTAAGGCGGGCGCAGACATCGGCCATGAAGCCTCCCGAAGCCTCGTTGCTCACCAGGACGAAATCCAGCCCTTCTTTGCGCATGGCTTCCATATAATAGAGCCAGGAACCGGAGGGCACTCCGAAGACGAAGCGCACTCCCAGCTCCTTCAGCCTCTTCGTCAACTGCTCGGCTACTGTCATACTGCACTCCCTGATGCGGCATTCGGACGATCGCGGCATCAAAATATATCAAACATCCTATATCATATATTTTAGCATAGCGATGAAGATCGAGCAAGGAGAAATCGCCGCGCGCTTGCGCCATTTTTTATCGATGATATAGTATATACGAAAATCGATCGGCGCCAGGACTCGGGCGCCTGGAAAGGGGCGGGGCGCCGTGAAAAAGATCATCACTCTCTCGATGCGCGATCAGATATACGAGGCTCTCAGAGAGAACATCCTCAAGAATGTCTATACACCGGCATCCGTCCTTCCCATTGACAGGATAGCCGAGGATTTCGGCGTATCCGCCACTCCCGTGCGCGAAGCCCTGGTGCGGCTGGAATCCGAGGGCCTGGTGAGCCTGATACCCAACAAAGGAGCCATCATAACCGATATCCAGATGGAGGACATCCTCAACAACTGGGAAATGCGCAGACTCCTCGAGCCGTATGCGGCAGGAAAGAGCGCAGCCCTCATCCCTTCGGCGGAAATCGATGCCCTGAAGGCGGACACGCTCGCCTTCCAGAAAGCTCCCTTCGACGATGAAACCTACGTGAGCCTGGACAACCGGCTCCACGAGACCCTCTACATCCATCTGACGAACGCATTCCTCAAGGACGCCATCCGCAGGGTGCATCAGATGTCGGTGCGCATACGATACTTTCCCGAGGGGTCCAAGCTCATGCACGAGACTGTCGTCAAGGAAGTGGTTGGCGAGCACCTTGCCATCATCGACGCCCTCGCGGGAAGGGATCCCGTGCGCATCACAGAATTCGTCCAGTACCATCTGCGCAACGGCGAAAAACGGGCGATGGACGCGCTCATGAAGCGCGCCTGAAAATCCCCGAACCAAGTCGGCGCGTGGCCAAGGCGGCATAGAAGCTGCCTCCAAGAATACTGAAAAGATGCATCTTGCGCGATTGAAGAACGCGTGCTAGACTCTTTTCCTATAGGATATAGGATAGAGGGCGGCTTAGCTGCCGAAGGGGATACGGTGAACTGGAAGAACCTTTTTAGAAAGAGGAAGGATCCTCTCAAATCCAACGACGCCGACGAGATCCTCGAGGATGTCGAGGCCGAGTTCAACTACCGCAAGAAGATCGAGCCGTTCTGGATGACTGTCATCCTCGTGGTCTCTGCCCTTTTCGTCGGCTACCACATGGTTACCGCCGGCATCGGAATCCCCGAGGTATACAAGCATCGATCCATACACCTGGGGTTCCTTCTCGTACTCTGCTGGCTCTATTTCCCGGCGCGCAAGGGTTCCCCCCGGGGAAAGCCCAGCGCCATGGATCTCGCCCTCGCCGTTGTCTCCCTCGCGGTCACGGTGCTCACGGTGATAAACCGCGACGCCTATCTCCTCCGTGGCGGCGTCCTGGCGATTCAGGACTACGTGGTCGGCTCCATCGTGATGCTTCTCGTGCTCGAAGCAACGCGGAGAACCGTGGGGGGCCAGATGCTGTGGATTTCCATCATCTGCCTTGTCTACATGTGGGCGGGGCCATACATACCCGGCGTTTTCTCCCACAGGGGACTCTCGGTCCGGCGCATCATCCAGGCCATATACACGGGCGGCGAAGGCATCTTCGGAATGCCCCTGGGCGTATCCTCCACCTACCTCATCATCTTCGTCATACTGGCCGCCATCCTCGATAAGAGCGGGCTGGGCAAGCTCTTCAACGACCTCGCCCTGGGCTTGGGCGGCCGATTCTCCGGCGGGCCGGCCAAGGTCGCCGTCGTAGCCTCCGCCCTCACGGGTACGATCTCCGGTTCGGCCGCCTCCAACGTCGCCACCACTGGAGCCTTCACCATCCCCCTCATGAAGAAGATCGGCTATCAGGCGAACTTCGCCGGTGCCGTCGAAGCCGCCGCCTCGACAGGCGGCCAGATCATGCCCCCCATCATGGGTTCGGCCGCCTTCATCATGGCCGAATACCTCGGAATCCCCTATCTCACTATAGCGGCGGCGGGGATCATCCCCGCCCTGTTCTACTTCGCCTCGGTCTACTTCCAGGTCGATTTCCGGGCGAAAAACCTGGGCCTGCGCGGCCTGGACAAGTCCGAGATGCCGGACGTGAAGAAGACAGTCCTGCGCTATGGCCAGATGATCCTCCCCATGGTCGTCCTCATCTGGCTCATGGGCCAGGGACGCACCCCGCTCTTCTCGGCTTTCTACGCGGTATGCCTCACCGTCCTTCTCTCCTGGTTCCGCAAGGAAACCCGCATCCTCCTCCCCGAAGCCAAGGCTGTAGCCATCTCTTCCGCCAGGACCAGCGTCTCCATAGGCATATCGATGGCCGCCGCCGGCTTCATGATTGCGGCTTTCGCCTCGACTGGCCTCGGCATCGTCCTCGCCGACTCCATAGTGGCCATCTCCAAGGGCAGTCTCATCATCGTCCTCATTCTCACCATGATCGTGGCTATCATCCTGGGCCTGGGGCTGCCGACGAGCGCCTGCTATGTCATCACGGCGTCCATCTGCGCTCCCATACTCATCAAGGTGGGCCTCAACCCCTTCCTCGCCCATTTCTTCGTCTTCTATTTCTCTTGCCTCTCCACTGTCACGCCGCCCATAGCATTGGCGGCTTACGTGGCTGCGGGCATAGCCAACGCCAATACGGACAAGGTGGGCTGGGCGGCTTTCAGGCTCGCCCTGGCTGGATTCATCGTCCCCTTCTTCTTCATCTATTCCCCCGCCATGGTCCTCATGGGGACGGATGGAGCCATGCTCAGCGCGGGCTTCCTGAGCGTCGTCATAGCCGTGGTATCGGGCCTCGTGGGCACCTGGTTCCTCGCGGCCAGCATCGAAGGGTATCTCTTCATCAAGTACCCCACCTGGCTTCGCGTGCCCCTCTTCGCCGCGGCCATGCTCCTCATCGACCCGAAGCTGACTACGTCCTTGATAGGAATCAGCATTGCTCTCCTCTCGATCTTGATCATACTTGGTATCAAGAGGAAGAGAGGGAACCCGGCTGCCGGCGCAGCCGCATGACAGGATGGCGGCAGGGCAGTCAAGGCCCGCTTCCCATAGATGCGATCGGATATCTTTCCAAGGAGGAAGAAGCATGAAGCGTTCGTTCAGGATTTTCGCTCTCGCCCTGGCGATCTTCGCCCTGGCGGCATCGGCTGCTTTCGCGGCTCCCACTCTGCACCTGACTATGGGAACGGCGGGAGTATCGGGAAGCAATTATCCCACGGGCATAGCCATGTGCCAGCTCTGGAACCAGAACATTCCGGGCATCAAGGCCGTGGCCATCGCAACAAACGGCAGTCCGCACAATATCGACCTGCTGCGCACCAAGGACGCGGACGTGGCGATGTGCCGCTCACTGGAAGCCTATAGGGCGACCAACGGCGTGGCTCCCTATCCCGAAAAGATGCCCTGGCTCAGGTCGCTCACCGGCGGCCTCTTCTCCGACGTGTTCCAGATCGTAGCCCTCAAGAACTCGGGCATCAAGTCGGTCGCCGACTTCAAGGGCAAGCGCGTCGCCGTCGGCCCCATCGGCTCGGGCGGCGAAGTCGACGCCCGCGAAACCCTCGCGGCCTACGGCCTCACCTACAAGGACATGAAAGTGTCCTTCGTCGAATACACCCAGGGCATCGAGATGCTCGACGACGGCCAGGTGGACGCCGCCATCCTCGGCCTCGCCCTCGGCGCCTCCGGCATGACCGAGCTCATGCTGGGCAACAAGGTCAACATGATCCCCATAACCGACGAAGCCCTGGCCAATGCCCGCAAGAGCAATCCCTTCTACGGCCGACGCGTCATCCCCGCCAACACCTACCCGAACCAGAACTACCCCGTCCCCACCATCGGCACTCCCCCCGACATCATCATCGTCCGCGCCGAGATGGACGAGACCCTGGTCTACAACATGACCAAGACCCTCTACGAGAACCAGGCCAGCCTCAACACCGTCACCTCCCTCATGAAGCAGTTCGGCCCGGCCCTGGTGCTCCCGGACGACCAGATGCTCATCCCCTATCACCCGGGGGCGAGGAAGTACTTCGTCGAAAAGGGTTGGCTCAAGTAGGATCGCTTTACCGCACAGCGCACAGAGGCCGCCCGAGAGGGCGGCCTTTTTGTCGCCTTCTCCAGTTCGGACAGGTCCTACATGCCAGGCCAGGGTTCTGCCACGGCTTTTTCCCAGCGCTCGAGGAACTCGGCCCGCGGTAGTATCCTGGCGCCCATGTCGGCCTTGTACTGCATGCGCGGATCTCCGAGGTTCCAGAACGCGTATCCCTTTTCACGCAGGTGTCGCGCGAGAAGATGGAGCTGGACCTTGCCCATGTCCGAATACATGGCCTCGCTTCGGTCATAGAAGCCAGAGAGGCTGGTGTACGTACGGCCTATGGTGTAGCCGAGTTCGCCCGCAACAATGCGGTCCGACGACCCGCGGCCGGCTTCCCCCCCTACGTGGAGCTCGACGCCCCAGAACCGCAAATCCCCGGCAGGCTCCGCCGCCAGCGTACGCACGAGCTTGCGATAGGGCGCTACGAGCCAGGTTTCCCTCCAGCGCCTTGAGAGCCTTGCCAGGACGCGCCTGGGGTCAGGATTTATCGCGAGGCTGGGCTGCAGGGCGGCGTAGCGTTCGGAGCGGAAAAGGCGCCTCAGGGTCCTGGACAGGTGCAGGTTGTCCCAATCGAGGACGGAATAGCCTGCATGGAGTTCCGAAACGAGAAAATGCCTATCGCCCCTGTCCATGGTAATGGCTATGAAGCCCTTCCTGGCCTGGGCGCGGTAGAATGCGGGATCGAAATCCTTGTGCCAGTAGTACTCGCGATCAGTGTCAGCCGCGAGCCGGGCGAAGAATTGGGGCTCCAGGCTGGAAAAGTCCAGCTCGGGAATGGATTCCTCTCCACCAGGGCACCATTCGGCATCCAGCGAATACAAGAGAAGGGGGAAAGAAGGGATGGATCGGGGTATGGCCGCGAGGCGGCTCGCTCTGACGGTTTCCACGGCGAGCGGCGCTTCCAGTGTCGCAGTAAAGCCGCGGATTGTCAGCCTGCCAGCTACGAGAACCCTCGTGTCTCGGGTCTCGCCTCTCTGGATCCTGAGGTAGAGCCATCCTTCCTGGCTCGGGCGCACGAGGCCGATTCGGCTGTCGAAAAAGCATTCTCCCGAGAGAAATGCTGCTAAGATGCCTCGCGCTTCTCCATCCTGGGAGGAATCGTCCATCACTAGAGTGTCGGCGGAACACCCACGCCGATTGAGCCTTTCGTCGCGTTCGGGGGCTGGCTACCGTCTCCGACCGCTCGCCCGGTCGGCGGGACATGAGAAATGCCGGTTTGGGCATGCAGTGCCCTCAATTTGACAGATCGGATATTAAATAAAATAATAAAGATAGAAATAACAGCTCTTAGCTGTCCATTTTCACGATTTCACAAAGGAGGATCTATGAAACGTGTTCTGATCGCAATGGTAGTATCGGTTGCCTTGTTGTCTCCAGTGCTCGCCCTCGATGCCGATTCCTCGGTGCGTCGTTTCGCCACATATCCCGAGTTCCAGGCCATTATTCTTCCTGAGGGCGTGGGCAACGCCATCGGATTCCGCGCTACCCTCGATTTCGATGTGCCAGAAGGCAAAATCAATCCCTTTATCGGAGGACGGGCGTATTACGGGAAGACCGAGACAAGCTCCTATACGGACAACGATTTCTACGGAACCCTGGACGCCGGATTCCGCCTGATGCTCAGGGACAAGCCCGAAGCCGAGCTCTCCTCCCTCGCCTTCAGGGTAGGAATCGATCTTGGCATGGGGTATTCGCATCGGGTCACGACCTCGTCCACCAACGATTACTTCAGTTTCATCTGGGAACCCACCGGCAAGCTGGAGTGGAGAGTCCGCAACGCGACATTCTGCCTAGGCATGAGCTACCGGGGAATTGTATCTCCGGAATCGGGATGGTCCTACAAAAAGAACGCGGTCGTAGTCGATCTCGGGTACTTTTACGATCTCTAAAGCTAGGTGCGCTCGAGTTGGATAAAGCGCCAGCTGTCACATCCATGCCCCTCGCGTCTGCCGACGGATTGAATTCTGGCGGCAAACGCTTGTGACTGAGCGCGAAAACATAAATCGTCTGGTTCTTTTCCTTCCTGATCAGCTAGCTACTCAGAGGAGAGGACATGATGAGCAAAAAATCTATTGCCATCTTCGCTGTATGTATTCCGCTCCTTCTATCGCTCGGATCATGCGCCATATCCAAACCAGCGCGGCTCGCGCAATCCGTACTTCCCCCCGCAACCGCCTCGTCTCCGGCAGTCGATCCGGTGCTCGAAGCCAAACGGGCGAACGAAGCGGCCATAGCCGCTGCCGAGGAAGCCTACGCTCAGAGCGAGGCCAAGGCAGAAGACGCAGGTTTCGGTGGCAACCCCCAAATTGCCGAGGCGAAGCGCACTCTTGAGCTTTCAAAAGCGCAATTCCTGGAGCAGAAATACCAGGACTCTACCGCGAATGCTTATGAAACGCTCAATTATACGAGGATGTCCGATGCCTGGGTCGATGGGGATACCGCGCGCTTGGCGAAGGAAGCCGAGGAAAAAGCGGCGGCGGAAAAGCTCCTTGCGGATCCGGTAATGGCCGAGGCTCATGAGAGAATGGCCTGGGCCGATACGAACTCGATCGGCAAGGATTACCCCAAGCAATACAAGGAAGCTTCAACGAGCATGGCCGCGGCCGAACTCGCGTACCAGAACAAACGATACGCTTCGGCTCAGGCTCTGGCCTCCGGTGTATCCGGCACTATAACCGACACGTTCAAGACGACCGTGATCTCCGATCGCAAACTTGCCGAAGCCAAGGCTCTGAGCGAAAAAGCCGCGTCTGACAAGGCTATAGCCGAAGCGGAAAGGGCGAAGGCCGAAGCGCTCGCGGATCAGGCGAAGAAGGATGCCGAGGCTGGGAGGCAAGCCGCGGAAAAATCGGCTCAAGAGAGAGC
>DATCUA010000114.1:0-6794 GCA_036567645.1 Rectinemataceae bacterium
GTTCCTTATCGGAGCTCACGCCCAGGACGCGCATCTTGCCCGCCTTGTGCTGCTCGAGCACTTCGGCGAGGCCTATCACCGTGGCCTTTATATGGCCGCCCAGTAGGGCCGGCACAATCTCGCCGCCGGCTCCCGGGTAGACGATGAACTTTACCTTGGCTGGATCGATCCCGTAGGCCTTTGCGAGGCGGAGGAAAACGAGATGGTCGTTGTTGCCGAGGCTCGGCCCCACTCCGACGGGGACGGCTGCGGGATTGGCCTTCAAGGCCTCCATGAGGCTCTTGAGATCCTTGTAGGGGGAATCCGCTGCCACCGTTACGGAAATCCACTCGGCCTGGAGCATGGCTATGGGCGTGAAATCCTTATAGGTGAGATCGGAAGACCCGAGGAGCTGGTTGAGCATGATGAGGGTGGAGGTGGCAGCGAGGAACTCGCCCTGGCCCTTTTTGCCCTTGAGGTAGGTCCAGCCGACGGCTCCGCCCCCGCCCGGCTTGTTCACGACGATGACGTTCTTCTCGACGAGCTTCTCGTCGACCAGTGTTTTCTGCACTACGCGGCAGAGCATGTCCCAGCCGCCGCCCGGATTGGCGGGAGCCACGAGCTCGATGGTCTTGGTGGGCTTCCACGAAGGCGCCGCGCCGACCCCGGACACGAGGCCCACGAGGGCCAGAACCAGGACGAATGAAGACAGTTTCCTCATACCTTTTCCTCCTTAGGAAATACGCTCTCGACCGCGGCTATTCAAACCGCGGGGAATGCCTAAAAGAAGACGAAATCCTTGAGCTGGTCGCCGTAGCCGGATTTTTCTCGCCAGATGGCGAAAGACTCGTCCAGGTGCTCCGACCAGATAGAACAGGCGCTCTCTGCATCATGGGCGCGGAACGCTTCGTACAGGAGGCGCCTGCGCTCCACGCTCTTGTCCACCCTATTGGGGAGAACGACGCGCATCACCAAGTAGCGGTCGAATATCTCCCGCTGAGCCCACACGGCTTCTGTTATCCGAGCCGACTTGCATGCCCCGAATGCCAGGGCATTGAATCGTTTGATATCCGGAAAGAGCCTGTCCAGCAAAGCTGGACCGCTCAGGCTTCGGCGGGTCTCGTCGAGGGATTCCAAGACCTTCGCCATCTCGGCCAGCTCTTCCTCCGTTATCCGCATGGCGGAGTATTTGACCGCCAGGGTCTCGAGAGCCTTGCGGATGCTGAAGGAATGGGCGAGCTCGTACGGGGAGATGCCCAGGACCCTGTTGCCCTTCATGGGTATGCGCTCTATGTAGCCGTTGCTTTCCAGCTTCTGCAGGGCCTCTCGTGCCGGCGTCCTGCTGACCCCGAATTCCTCGGCTATCTCGGCGTCGGTGAATGTATCGTCCGCTTTGAGTTCGCCATGGAGAATGGCCTTCCTGAGATGCTCATAGATGACTTCCCGCATGGGTTGGGCTTTGAGGTCGGGTACATCTTTCAGCAGGCCCACAGCTTCCTCCGCCACCCGGTTCCCGGCTTTCCCTCAGCGAACCGGACGCTATCGAATTTTCCGTATTCGGTATTCCGTATTCTGTATACAGGGTGTATAATAGACCAGGTCCCGCGATCTGTAAAGCGGGAATCGTCGAAATGCGAGGAGGGGGCCGTGAGCGGAAAAAGCGTAGCTGTAAAACTTATCGACTCTCACAGGATGAGCGCAAAATCGGGGGTCTCATCGGGCGAAGCGCTTCTCAAGATAGACCAGACGCTCACCCAGGACACCACCGGAACCATGGCCTATCTCCAATTCGAGGCCCTGGGCCTGAAGAAGGTGAAGACCGAGCTCTCGGTCAGCTACGTGGATCACAACCTCCTCCAGGTCGGCTTCGAAAACGCCGACGACCACCACTACCTCCAAGATGTGGCAGCCAAGTACGGCATCGTGTTCTCCAGGCCGGGCAACGGGATCTGCCATCAGGTCCATCTGGAGCGCTTTGGCAAGCCAGGGAAAACCCTTCTCGGCTCCGATAGCCATACCCCCACGGCGGGAGCCCTCGGCATGCTCGCCATCGGCGCAGGCGGCCTGGACGTAGCCTTGGCGATGGCCGGAATGCCTTTCTCGATACCGGAACCCAAAGTGGTGAGGATTCTCCTGTCGGGCAGGCTCCGGCCCATGGTTGGAGCCAAAGACATCGTCCTGGAAGTCCTGCGAAGGCTCTCGGTAAAGGGAGGAGTGGGGAGGATCCTCGAGTACGCGGGCGAAGGATTGGCAGGGCTTTCAGTCCCCCAGCGCGGGACGATAGCCAACATGGGCGCCGAGCTCGGGGCCACCACCTCGGTATTCCCCAGCGACGAAGTCACTCTCGCTTTCCTCACGGCCCAAGGCAGGGAATCCGACTGGTCTCCCCTTTCCGCCGATCCCGACGCTACATACGACGAGGAGCTCGCTATCGACCTTTCGACCCTTGAACCCCTCATAGCCCTGCCTCACATGCCGGACAAGGTTGTGCCTGTCGCGAGCGTCGCGGGAACGCCAGTGGACCAGTGCTTCATAGGCAGCTGCACCAACTCTTCCTATTACGATCTCGCCACGGCCGCGTCCATCCTTCGCGGACGCAGAGTGGCGGAAAATACGAGCCTCGTGATAGGACCCGGTTCTCGCCAGACCTTGCTGATGATAACCAAGGCGGGGATCTTGGCCGATTTCGTCCAGGCGGGGGCGCGCATCCTGGAATGCGCCTGTGGACCATGCATCGGCATTGGCCAGGCTCCGAATACGAAAGGAGTTTCCCTTCGGACCTCCAATAGGAATTTCGAAGGCCGGTCGGGCACCAAGGATGCTCTCGTGTATCTCGTGAGCGCGGAAACGGCTGCGGCTTCGGCTATCGCGGGAAAGATCGCCGACCCCCGCGAGCTCGGCGAAATCCAGGCTCCAGCCATGCCTCAGAGCTTTCTGAAGGATGATTCCCTCCTGATCTTCCCGCGCGAGGATTCTGTAGGTCTTGTCCCGCGGAGAGGGCCCAATATCGCTCCCCTTCCTGCCTTCGAAGCTCTTTCCGATTCGATCGAAGGCTCTATCCTCCTCCGGATGGGAGACAACATAACCACCGACCACATCCTTCCGGCCGGAAGCCGAATAATGTCTCTGCGCTCAAATCTTCCGGCCATATCCGAGTACTGCTTCTCGGCCATGGATCCATCCTTTCCTGCAAGGGCCAAGGCCGCTCACGGCGGAATAGTAGTCGGCGGCGAAAACTACGGACAGGGATCCAGCCGCGAGCACGCAGCCCTCTGCCCTCGCTACCTGGGAGTATCAGCGGTCCTAGCCCTCTCCTACGCGCGCATACACCGGCAGAACCTGGTGAATGCGGGCATCCTGCCCCTCGTGTTCAACGACAGAGCCGATTACGATCGACTGGCCCAGGGCGACATGCTCCGAATCGCCGGCATCTTCAAGGGCCTGGAAGAGGATTCCTTCGACATAGAAAACATCACCCAAGGCTACACGTTCACAGCTCGTCATGGACTCCCGTCACGGCAGGCGGCTATTCTTCGGGCAGGCGGGGCCCTGAACGCGGCGCGCCGCGAGCTCGGCGGAGCCTGACAAGGAGGAAAGCCTATGGCCGGCCTATCCGGCTGGGAAACTCGCGAACTGCATGGAGCCTCGGAACTCGCGGCGCGCCGCGCCCTGCTCTCGTCTCGAGGACTCTCGGTTCCGGGAGGAGAGGACAGAGTACTCGGCTTGTTCGAGCAGGATCGGCTCCTTGCCACAGGATCCATAACGGGAAAAACCCTCGTCGGCATAGCCGTGGATCGCTCTATCGAAGGGGAGGGAGGGGCGGCAGCCATCCTTTCCGCCCTCATCTCCTCGGCTGTAGCCTCCGGGCTTCGCCATCTCTTCCTTTATACCCTGTCCAAGGAAGCGAGCCGTTTCGCCAACCTGGGATTTTCCCCGATCAGCTCGGTTCCGGAAGGCGCCGCCCTCCTCGAATGGGGAAGCCCCTGCATCCGCGATTGGCTTCGTGAACTCAAGCGAGCCTCCGAAGGCAAGCCTCATGGCGCGGGAGCCCTCGTCGTCAACTGCAACCCCTTTACGCTCGGCCACAGGAAGCTCGTTGAGTTCGCCGCGTCCAACTCGCCATGGCTCTACATCTTCGTCGTAGAAGAAGACAAGTCTATTTTCCCGTTTTCAACCCGCTATGAACTCGTCAAACGGGGAACTGCCGACCTGAAAAACATCAGCGTCTTGCCCGGCGGTCCGTACATAATATCCTCCGCCACATTCCCCACCTACTTCATCAGGCCCGAGCCGGGAAAAGAAAGCGAGCGCGCCGTGGCAATGCACGCCGACCTCGACCTGGCGGTTTTCCGCGAGCATATAGCCCCTGCGCTGAACATCAGTACCCGATATGTGGGAACCGAACCCTATTGCCCAACCACGGCAGCGTATAACAGGGCCATGAAATCCGTCCTGAGTCCCGGCCCACGCAGGGAATCCAGCCTTGCGGGCCCAGCCCTGGAGGTAGTGGAAATGCCTCGTTTCACCATAGAAGGAACGCCCGTGAGCGCCTCTCGAGTACGGGATCTCCTGCGCTCGGGCAAGATAGACGAAGCCACAGCACTGCTTCCGGCTTCCACTATAGCTTGGCTCGAGAGCCCCGAAGCGTCGCCAGTACTTCAGAGGCTCCGCTCATCCAACGCTCGCCATTGAACAAAGGCGGCTCATTGCGCGAAATATCCATTTTATATAGACGGAAGTCTTAGCGGAGGTAGGATGATGAAGGCAAGCAAACCCGCCACAGCCGGCTCGCTGGAATCCAGCGATGTTCTCGTCACGATCAGCCCGAATCCAGGAAAGGGCATCGAGTATAAGATTGAAAGCATCGTGATCAAGCAATACGGAAAAAGGATACAGCGGGTCGTTCAAGAGACCGTTGCCGCCCTTGGCCTGATCGATGCCTCGATCCTTGTCCAGGACAGGGGAGCCTTGGAATGCACCCTCAGGGCCAGGCTCGAAACCGCCATAGCCCGCGCCGGAGCCCCGTGAGCGGAAACGAGATCCTCCAAGCCAGGGAAGAGCGCTGGCAGAGGAAGCTGAGCCTCCTGTCCCGATTCGCCCTCGGCGAAGGCGAAGCCGGACTCCTTTCGCTCGCCTCCCTCACCCTCAGGATGCCCGCTACGCTCCGACTATCTGGAACCTACGACAGCCTCGCCCTCGCTTTCCTCTCATCCTTTCTGAGAGAGCTGGAACTGGCCTCGATCACTCCCGTCTACGAAGAATACAGGATATCCGCCGATGGACCTGAAGCTTTGATCCTCGCATCGGCCCCGGCAGAACGGCTCAAGCGGCTCTCCGTCGCCTGGGAAGAATCGGAGCCCACCAGGGCGCTCGCTGATCTCGATATCATGGATCATACCGGCAGGAACATCTCGCGCTCCGATCTCGGCTACCCGCCCCGCGCATGCCTCGTCTGCGGCGGGAATGCGGCTGTCTGTTCCGCAGACTCCCGGCATGCTGCATCGGACCTGGAATCGGCCATAGACACAATTCTTCATCGCAGCAGAAGCGCCGCTCCCCCCGTTACTCCTACTCAGATAGGGCGCCTCGCCTTTACCGCCGCCTTGTACGAAGCATCGGCCCATCCCAAGCCGGGGCTCGTGGATCCTCTATCCCAGGGCGCCCATGCTGACATGGATTACCTTAGCTTCATCTCCAGCTGCGTCGCCCTCGAACCCTGGTTCGCCGAAGCAGCCCGGCTCGGATATTTCCACCGGGGAAGCCAGTCCTCTCTCTTCCTCGCCCTCAGGGAGAAAGGCAGAGAAGCCGAGGAAGCGATGTTCTCCGCAACAGGCGGAGTGAACACGCACAAGGGCCTCGTCTTCTCCCTCGGCCTTCTCTGCGCCGCGGCAGGCAGGCTCTCGGCGAGCTCCGCAAGCATCGACGCCCCCTCCGTCTGCTCCGAAGCCGCATGCATCGTAGCCGGAATCGTAGCCCGAGATCTCGGGGCCGCCTCCATCGAAGACGCCAAGCAAGCGGGCAACCTTTCCGCCGAAAGCCGGCCGACGACCAAGGGAGCGCGCCTCTACCAGGAAAAAGGCATCCGAGGAATACGGGGAGAAGCCGAGGACGGCTTTCCTTCCGTACTCGGAATAGGCCTGCCGGCTCTGCGCTCGGGCCTGCAAGCCGGCCTGTCCATGAACGACGCCATGATCGACGCCCTGCTATCTCTATGCGCCGCGGTCGAGGACACCGCAGTCCTCGGCCGAAGAGGACAGGAGGGACTCGATCTCCTCAGGCGAAAAGCTTCCGAAGCGCTAGCTCTGGGCGGAATATCCAAACCGGCGGGCAAGGACGCGATCGAAGCCATGGACAGGCTGTTCTGTCTCGAATCCATAAGCCCGGGAGGCTGCGCCGACCTCCTTGCCCTGTCCGTCTTCCTCCACCTCCTCGAAGGCTCGCCCATCCAAAACGCCAGCTTTACATAAAAGCACTTTACATTTTCCCTAATTTTGTAAAGTATGGAGCCTGGCTCGCGCCCTCATTCCGCGATTCCGACGGGCCGCGAGCACCCAAGGAGTTCGCCGTGAAAACATGTTTCCTTTTCCCTGGCCAGGGAGCCCAGTACCAGGGTATGGCCAAGGATTTCTACGAAACCAGCTCGGCGGTCCGCCGCCTCTTCCAGGAGGCCTCCGACGCCTCGGGCATCGACATGAAGCACCTGCTCTTCGAAGCCGACGAGGAAACCCTCAAGCGGACCAGGAACACCCAGGTTGCCGTCGTCTTGGCCGGAGCCGCGGCCGCGCTCGCCGCCGAAGAGCACGGTCTCCGCGCCC
>DATCUA010000115.1:0-6673 GCA_036567645.1 Rectinemataceae bacterium
CTTTGCGACCGCCACCCGGGGTTCGCCTCAGCCGCGTCCAGCATAGCCCGGCTCGCGAACAGGCTGAGGGCTCGGATACGGATTCTCGCCCTCGAGGGCCAGGGGAAAAACCTCGCCCGTGCATTCTCGGCTGCATCGGGGGATTCGGCGCCCGCATTCGCCGAAATTCCCGCCTGGAAAAATCTGTTGGAGTCGTCGCGATCCTTACAGGTGCCTGCGCGGTTTTTCGTAGTCTTCTCGGCTAGGCCCCAGGAGGCATCCTGGCATCCGGCGCTCGAGCGTATTCCCCACCGTCTCGGCGAGGAATACCCGGATGCCAACATACTTCTCGTCTACTTGGCCCGAGAGCATTCCAGCAGTGATCAGGAAGCAGAAATTAAAGCCTCGGTCGACCTGCTAGAAACGGCGATGGCCAAGGGCACCGTGCGGGTCGCCATGGAACAAGCGGCCATTGCCGATGGAATTTTCGAGCTCGTCGCCTCGGCTTTTCCATTTGACAGGAAAACCGTCACCAAAACCGCGGCCAGGCTGACGGAGATAGTCCAGAGACAGCCGCTGGAGATAGAGCCGGGCGTCGTCCTCATCCATGATAGAATGCCTGGAATCTCGTCTCCCATCCTTTGCCTCGGCTCTCGCAAGCAGGGATTCAGGCTCTCCCTCCTCGAGAGGAGCGTCCAGGTCCTTGTCATCATCCTCGTTCCTGAAACCCAGGGAGCCGAAGACCATCTCGCGTTCCTGAGCGAAACCGCCAGATTGTTCAAGGAGAAAAACCTTGCTCGACGGATGGTCGAGGCCAAGCGCCCTGATGATCTCGGCGAGACGGGATAGGCCTACTCCCGGATCATACGCCAGTGTTCCAGGAAGCGCTTTGCGCGTGCGGTCATTCATCATGCTGGAACGATGAAAAGGGGAAGCCCCGCGAGGCTTCCCCTTCGATCTCAACAATCCCGTTCCATTATTGGTTTTTGATGAGCACGAACTCCACTCTCCTGTTCTTCCATCGGTTGACTACGTCGAGGAAGCTCACCACCGGTTCGCTCGAGCCCAGGCCTTCCACGCTGAGGCGTCTGGAGTCCACGCCGTTCTGCACGAGCATGGTCCGAACGAGTTCGGCCCTGCCAGTGGACAAGGGGATGAGTTCTTTCAATTCCTCGGCCTGGATCCTGGCTTCGGGGTATCCGAGCATTTTCCCAACGTTGTTCGCATGGCCTTCGATCCTAATTTTATAATCAGGGAACTTGTTCAGAATCTGCGCTATGCGCGCCACCACCCTCTCGTTCCTCGCCATGATGTCGGGAGCAAGGCCAGCGAAATCGGCGAAGTTGGCCCTGAATACTATCGAAGGCACCTTTATCTTCAGCCTATTCCCATCTCGAATCACGAGCACGTCGACGGCTATGTATCCTGAAACCTTCGTGGAATTACCCAAGCCATCGCGAGCAGTGAAGATGAAGGGGTAGTCTGTTGCGGATTCCACCAGCTCCTTATTCATGGACAAGCCGTTCCAGGTGATGGTGGCGGGGGGCTTGCCCTTCCCGCTCCACTCCATGAAGAGCCTGTCGTTGCCATTCTTCTCGGGGCCAGAAGATTCCAAAATGGCGGTTTCGAATATTTGGAGCTTCCAGTCGACGATTCCAGCCGCCGCGTCCACTCCTATCCCGAAGGTCAGGATGTCCGAATCCCCGTCTCCGTCCGGGCTGAAGTATTCGGGATCGACCGTGAGGTCAACGACCGGAGGATCGACGTCCACCAGGACCGCCGAACTCGAGGCTTGGGCCACGTCACCCTTCGTATAGTTGACCACCAGCTTTCCGATGAACTCACCCTGCACTACCTGGCCCTGGAGATCCCTTCCGTCCCAAACCAGGCGCGCTGGTACTTCCGATCCCGAGCCGCCGAAGTAGCTCTTCTCGGTTCCTTGCTTGTCCACCAGGGCGAATCTCCATGACTGGATGCCCTCTCTGTTCTCAACGACGATCGTAAAGGACACCTCGTCGCGTATGCCATCTCCATTGGGCGACATGCCCGTGTCTGAGGCGGTCACGAAAACCCTCGGCTTGGTCGCGTCGACCACGATCCCCACGATCTTGGCCAGTGCCGAATTCCCCGCTGCGTCCGTGCTTCCCACTTCGTAGCTGTATTGCCCGTCCTTGACCAGGCTCCCGTTCGAATCCTTTCCGTCCCAGGAGAACGGCTTCGCTTCGCCCTTCCACGTATAGCTTCGCACGACAGCGCCCGAAGCGTTCTTGATCCGTCCGGTCCAATCGTCGCCCAGACTCGAGCGCTGGTTGAAATAGATGCTGTCCCTCATCCCGTCGCCGTTGGGAGAGAAGAGCAAGGGCGCAGCGTCCACGGTGATCGTGGGCACGACCGTGTCGAGAAGCACTTCCCCGCTCTTGAGGGAGAAGCTGTCTCCGTTGGCGTATCGCAGATTCAGGCTCACGATGTATTTGCCGTCCGGCGTCTGTATGCCAGAATCCGTCCTTCCGTCCCACGCGTACTGATCCTTGAGATCGCCCTGGCCCTTCCAGAGGCGCACGGCTGAATCGCCTTGCCTTCCCGTCCCATCGAGGCTATACACCCCCAGGTCCCAGGCCTCCAAGGTCTGAACCTTGGGAGCCTGAATGTTTATGTACAGCCTATCCTTCACTCCGTCGCCGTTGGGGCTGAAAGCGCGCTGATCCACTTCCAGCTTTACAGCCTTCTTCGCTGCGTCCACCTCTATCTGCAAGCGCGGGCTCAAGAATGAATTCCCGGCCAGGTCGATCGACCGTAGCTCGTAGAAGTACATGCCATCGGGCACTATCGTGCCCTCGAGGTTCCTTCCGTCCCAGGAAAGGGATTCCACCTTGTCATTCCATGTCCAGGATCTCACGATCCTGTTCGATGAGGAGACGATCTGGCCTTGCCAGACATCGCCTGGCATAGCCTCCTGGATGATGTCCACCTTGTCGAGCCGTCCGTCTCCGTTGGGGGAGAATATGGGCGAGGAGAGCTTGACGCTAGCCCTTGGAGCGACCCTGTCCACGACGAATGGGCCGACATCGATCTGATGGTAATCGTCGTTCTGGTAGAGGACGGCCAGCTTGGCTATGTATTGGCCGTCAGGGGCCGATATCCCGGCATCGGTCAACCCGTCCCAATAGTATTGGCTCCCGATATCCTTGGTTCCCTTCCACGACCTCACCGGCAGCTGGGAAGCTCCCGATCCATCCTGGAGGATGACCAGTTCGTAGCTGCGTATGCGTTCGGGGTACTGGGCCTTCACTCCCAGGAGTATCCTATCCTTGACGCCATCGCCGTTCGGGCTGAACGCTAGGGTGTCGGCGTCCATCCTCACGAGTTTTTTCTCCGACTCGACCATGAAGTCGATCGGCCGGCTCGACGTGCGGTTGCCCGCTTGATCGGTAGATTCCACGACATACCGATAGAGCCCATCCCTTACAAGCGAACCGGTATCGTCCTTGCCGTCCCAGACGTAGTCGGCGAGCTGGTTCTTCCAAGCGAGGGTTTTCACGATAGTGCCATCGCTCGCGGTTATTGTTCCCTTCCAATCGTCTCCCGGCTTTGAGCTCTGCCGTATGCGCAGATCGTCGGATCTTCCGTCTCCATTGGGGGAGAAAATCGTCGCGTTCGCACTCAGCTCCACCGATGGGAATACCCTGTCGAGGAGGAATGTGGGCGTGAAGGCTTCGAGTTCGTCGCCGTTGGTATAGCGCATCGTGAGGCTGGCGGCGTATCTGCCGTCGGGAGCGGCTATCCCTGAATCGGTTTCGCCTCTCCATACGGTTCGCGCCCCGATCGCCCCGCTTCCCTTCCAGGTTCGGACTGCCGAGAGCGCGGCGGGGCCATCCTGTGCGACGATCCTGAGTTCATAGTCCTTCACGCGATCCGGCGCCTGGATGGCCGCCCCGAGGACGAGTTCGTCACGCACGCCGTCGCCGTTGGGGCTGAAGGCTCGTTGGTCGATATCCAGGCGCAGGGCCTTTTTCTCAGTCTCCACTCCTATGGGGAGCCTGCCTGAGCTGTAGGAATTGCCCGCCGTATCGGCCGAAACCAATTCATAATAATATGTTCCGTCTGGAACGGGGGCTCCGTATTGATCCCTTCCATCCCAATCGATATCCGAAGGCTGATCCGCCCAGGCCCAGGTCCGGAGAACCTCGCCCGACTGGGTACTCAGGGATCCCTTCCACTGGTCCCCAGAGGAACCCGACTGGGAAATCCGCGCCGTGTCCAGGATGCCGTCCCCATTGGGAGAGAAAAGGGAATCCCGAACTCTCACCGTCGCCTTCGGAGGTATCCTGTCCATGAGGAAGGGCCCGATCCCAGCTTCGGTCTTGTCGCCGTTGGGATAGCTAATCTCCAAGCGAGCTTCGTACTGGCCATCGGGAGCCGCTATCCCGGAGTCGGCCATTCCATCCCAGCTGAAGCTCTTCTGTAGGCTTCTCGACCCGGTCCAGCGCCTCACGGGCACTTTGTCCGAAGCCCCTGACTTGAATATGGAGAGCGACCAGGAGCCGAGCCTCTGCGAGGCCGTGGCGTCCGCGCTGAACTCGAGGCTATCGCGTATTCCGTCCCCGTTGGGGCTGAAGGCGAGGCTAGCGACCGATAGCCATATCTCTTTCTTCAGGCTATCGACTTCGATGGGTATCTCCGCCGAGACGAAGGAGTTGCCCGCCTTGTCTGTAGAACTTATCTGGTACTGGTACATGCCGTCTGGGGCAGGGAGGCCGGAATCCGCGGTTCCGTCCCATATGATGGTCGAAGGCTCGCCTGTCAGATTCCACCGCTTGACCGTGACCCCCGAGGAATTCTTGATCCTCGCCGACCAGGATTCCTCTGCCGTGCCGGATTGAGTGAATACCACCTTGTTCTGATCGGGGTTTCCTGCCGGGTTGAAAATCGCCTTGTCCGCGCGCACAGAAGCCTTCGGATACGTCCTGTCCAAAAGGACAGATTCGCTTTCGACCCGCGCCCGGTAGCCGTGCCGATAGTCAACTTCGAGCGTAGCCTTGTAATTGCCATCGGGAAGCATTCTTCCAGCCCCGTCGAGTCCATCGAACCAGTAGAGGGATTCGAGGCCTGCTTTGTCCTTGCCTTCGATGTAGACAGGGGCTGTCCTGGCTCCATTCTCCTGGCCGATCGACTGGATGGAGAACCTCCATCCTACCATGCCTTCGGTATCTTTCAGCTCAGGCATAAAACGAACACGCTCGGCTATACCGTCGCCGTTCGGACTGAAAGCATCCAGGTCGGACGAAAGCTTTAACTCCGGCTTCCTCGTGTCCACCCGAACTCGAGGCGAACTGGCGGAGAAGCTGTTCCCTGCCCTGTCAGTCGAGCTGATGAACAGCTCGTACTCTCCATCGGGCACAGCCTTGCCCTGATCGTCCTTGCCATTCCAGACGAAGCTCTCGGGCAATTGCTGGGCAAACCTCCGCTCCACGCGTTTTATCTGGGCAACATCACGGATGATCAAGATCCAGGAGTCTTCCTCAGAAGATTCCATGACGAACTCGTAGCTGTCTCGGTTATCGTCGCCATCCGGGCTGAACACGCGGACCGGATCTCCGGCTGCAATACGCGCGGTTGGCGGATTCCTGTCCATATAGAAAGGTGCTGAGAACTTTTCGGGCTTGTAGCCGTTCCTGAACTCCATCCAGATTCCGGCTTCGTATTGCCCGTCCGGCAATGGGCGGCCCGCAGAATCCTGGCCCTGGAAGTAGTAGCTCTTCTTGGGCCAGTTGTTCGCGTCGCCCGAAGCCGACCATCGCTTGGTGCGGTTCTCGTCCCAGATGTAGATCTCCCACGCGGTCAGCCCCTCGAAGGATTCTATTGACGGGATGATGTTGAGACCGTCCTTGGCTCCATCCCCGTTCGGGCTTATGACCGATTCGTCGGCCGCTATACTCACTGCGGGCCGGCTCGTGTCCACCTCGATTTTTTCCACAGAGGAGACGGCTTTGTTGCCCGCCTCGTCCTCTGCCGAGAGCCTAAGGGTGTAAAAACCGTCCGGGACCCTCTTGCCCTCGTTCGTGGTGCCGTCCCAGGAATAATCCGTGGGCGCCTGGCGTTCCCAGGTCTTGGAACTCACGACCGTCCCCGCCTGATCGACCACCTCAACCTTCCATGCTCGCTCGGATGATCCGGAATTCCTAAAGAGCATGGAATCCCTCCGCCCGTCTCCGTCCGGGCTGAACACCATCGGGGTGTTCGGGGCCACCGATGCGTAGGCCTGCGGCTTTTTCGTATCGACGACTATTATGAAGTAGTCCTGGTACGTGGTGTTTTCGATGCCGTTGTCGTCCCTGGCCGTGAGGCTCACGAAATAGGGACCATCGGGTACTACCACTCCCGATTCATCCTTGCCGTCCCAGACTATGGCTTCGGGTACGGCAACGTTCCGATCCGCGTACAGGATCGCCCTCTTGAGCGAATCGAGGCTGGCTATCGTGCTGGCGCGCTCATAGGTCTCCTGTATGGTGCGCATGACCTTGCCCGAAGACTTGTCCTCGATCTTCAGCTCCCAATGACTCAGGTACCGGTGCTCGTCGTAAATCTTGACAGGAATCACCAAATTGTCGCCCTGTCCGTCCCCGTTGGGCGATATGTAGGCCTTGTCTCCCCTTCCCCTGACTGACGCCGGCCAGGTAGCCTCTATCACGGGAGG
>DATCUA010000116.1:0-7208 GCA_036567645.1 Rectinemataceae bacterium
GTGGTTCGGCATCTATCGCGCGCTTTCCTGTATAGTACATAAATTACGCCAATTTATGTACTGCAACTCAATAAATTACGCCAAAAGCTAGACAATAACTCAATTTTACCCTAGACTGAGGATATGAAAAGCCGAAAAATAGCTCGGTTTCTCGCGGAGATAGCCGAAAAGCCGAATGGCAGGCTCATCGTACTCACGGGCGCTCGGCAGACGGGCAAGACCACTCTGGCTCGGGAACTCTTCCCCGAATACAGCTTCCTCAGCATCGAGGATCCCGTGATGCGGGAGACATACGGCAAGCTCACCGCCGCTCAATGGAGGGCCCTGTATCCCCGGGCGATCCTCGACGAAGTCCAAAAGGAACCCCGCCTCGTCGAAAGCATAAAATCAGTCTACGACCAATGGCCCGAGCCACGGTATCTGCTCTCCGGATCGAGCCAACTTCTGCTCATGGCTAAAGTCAAGGAGAGCCTCGCTGGGCGATGCTCCATCGTCGATCTGTTTCCGCTCACTCTCCCCGAGTTGGCGACGGATGATTGGAATGAACCAGTGCCGGACTCGTTTTTCCAGGCTATCGTGATCAGCCCCCGTGCCGCGGCTACCATAGCTGAAGCGCTCCTGCCAAGCTTCTTGCTCGATACTGACCATCCCCGAAAAATCTTGGCTTGGGAACATTACTGCCGCTTTGGCGGATACCCCGCCCTGACTCGGCCGGATCTCGGGGAAGAAGACCGTTACCGCTGGCTTGGCGATTATGTGCGAACCTACCTCGAGAGGGATATACGCGATCTCGCCAATTTCAAGGATCTGGAGCCCTTCGCGAGGCTGCAGCGCTGCGTGGCGCAGAGGACGGGTCAGCTTCTCAACAGCGCGGATATCTCGAAGGATGTGGGCGTTTCGATCAGGACGACGCAGAAGTATATCCAATATCTGAGTATCAGTTATCAGGTACTGCTCTTGGAGCCTTGGTTCAGGAATCCGATCAAGCGGCTCGTAAAATCGCCCAAACTGCATTTTCTCGACTATGGGGTTCTCCAGGCGGTCCTGGGGAAGAGAGGGAACCCAAGCGGCCACGAGTTCGAAAGCATCGTGGTGGCCGAGCTCTATAAACAGGCGAGGACTGTCTTGGCGGATACTCGGTTCTATCACCTCCGCACCGTGGACGGCAGGGAAATAGACCTGATAGCCGAGCTGCCCGAGGGCTATTTCGCCTTTGAAATCAAGGCTTCGGATAGGGTGGGACTCTCGGACGCCCGGCATTTGCGCGATCTCGAGCCGGTATTGGACAAGCCCCTGCTCCATTCCTTCGTCCTGTCCCGGGATTTCGAAACGAAAAATCTCGGACATCGAATCACCGCCGTCCATGCCGGCTATTTCCTCGGCTCCATGGGCGCGCCGCGTCCATAATCCCCCGTCAAAAATGAGTCAATCCAATACCCGACCGATTGACTTGGGAATTGCCTGGTGTAGAGTGGGGGTGAATGAGGGGCATCCGCGCGGCTGTGCCGCGGAAACCTCGGACACCGTAACGAAGTCCTGCACCGATGGGGGTTCCCGTGGCTGTCGATTTCGTCTGGTTCGACTTGGGCTATACTCTACTCTACAAGGATAGAGAAAGACTTTTCGAGAGCCTCCTTTCGGAGGTCGGCCAGCCTCGTAGCTACGACGATATCGACAGGGCCTTCCACCACACCGACAAGCTCTTCATGCGCAAGTTCCCCGGATACCTTGGGAGGTCTGCCCGCGAGTTCATGCCCCTGTATTTCGGCTTCCTGTGCAAGAGGCTGGACATAAGGGGGGACCTTGTGTCCCTTCTCAACCGGTGGATGGATGCCTGGGGCCGAGAGTATTTGGGCTGGAAGGCCTACCCCTGGGTGCCTGAGGTTCTGGACGGGCTCGCCGCGGCGGGGTTCAGGCTTGGCGTGATATCGAACTGGGACGAGAGCGCCCGCGGCATCCTCGCGGACTGCGGGATCCTGGACAAGTTTTCGACTGTCGTCATCTCGAGCGAGGTGGGCGTTTCCAAGCCCGATCCCGAAATCTTCCGCATAGCCCTGGAGCGCGCAGGCGCCGAGGCTTCGAGATCGATCTATGTGGGGGACAACTATTACGATGACGCCGTGGGCGCCCAGGCCGTGGGCATGAAAAGCCTGATCATCAATCGCTTTGGCGATTTCGGCGTGGAAGAGCTCTCCGGCTGCAGGATCATAGCCGATATCCGCGAGGTGGCGGGCTGCCTGGAGGAGGATGTGCG
Source organism: Rectinemataceae bacterium (assembly GCA_036567645.1). Taxonomy (GTDB): domain Bacteria; phylum Spirochaetota; class Spirochaetia; order Treponematales; family Rectinemataceae; genus JAPLSO01. The sequence goes on from DATCUA010000116.1 coordinate 2,255, forward strand.
ATGAGCGTCCTCAATCTCACCGTAATCGGCCACTGGGGGGCCTACCCCGGGCCGGGGGAAGCCTGTTCCTGCTACCTCGTCGAGGCTCAGGGAGCCAAGCTCCTCCTCGACTGCGGCTCGGGCGCCCTTTCCCTCCTCCAGGGCAGGATCGGCCTCTGGGAAGTGGACGCGGTGGTCTTGAGCCACTACCACGCCGACCATACCGCCGACCTCGGTTCTCTCCAATACGCCGCGCGGATCGAGATGGACTTGAAGCTGAGGTCCAAGCCCGTGCGCGTCTTCGGTCACGGTCTGGATCCCGCCAGTGAGCGCCTGGGCTACTACGAGTTCGCCATCGGCACGGTCTTCGGAGCCGATTCCCGGCTCGAGGTCGGGCCGTTCGCTCTGGAGTTCTTCCCAACAGTCCACCCCGATCCCAACTTCGCTATAAAGCTCTCCTTCGAGGGCAGGACGATCGTGTACACGGGCGATACCGGCCCCTGCCCCGGCCTCGAGGGATTCTGCGCCGGAGCCGACCTCCTCGTGTGCGAGACGAGCCTCTACGACGAGTACCGGGGGAGGATACCGGGCCACCTGAGCGCGGGGGAGGCGGGGGAATTGGCCAAGGCTGCCGGGGTGAAGACCCTCCTCGCCACCCACCTGCCCCACTGGGGCGAGCATGATATCCTGGAGCGGCAGGCGAGGGCCGCCTTCGGCGGCGAGACTATCCTGGCCCGGGCCGGCTCGAGCCTGGAACTATAGGACGGAGGAAGGATGGATCTGGTACGTTTCGCGGCCAAACGCCTGGGAAGGCTCCTTCTCACAGTCTTCATCATTTCCACCCTCGTGTTCTTCGTCATCCGGGTCATACCGGGGGATCCGGCCCTCATCATAGCGGGCATGGACGCTCCTCCCGACACCGTGCAGGCGATCCGGGAAAAGCTGGGCACGGATCGGCCCCTGCCCGTCCAATACATCGATTGGCTTCTATCCATCGTCCGATTCGATTTCGGCACCACCTTGATATCGGGAGAGCCCGTGGCAAAGCTCATCCTGGAACGCTTCCCCCTCACCCTCGCCCTGGCCTTGGCGGGCATGGCCATAGGTATCCTCGTGGCGGTGCCCCTGGGGGTGATCTCGGCGGTAAAGCGCTGGTCCTTCTGGGACTATTTCGGCCTCGTGTTCTCCCAGCTGGGCATGGCCATACCCTCGTTCTGGCTCGGAATAATCCTCCTCCTGGTGTTCGCCGTCAAATTCCCCATTTTCCCCCTCTTCGGATCCGAAACCGTGGCGCATTTCGTCCTGCCCGCCCTCTCCCTCGGCTTCGCGAGGGCGGCCGTGATCTTGCGTCTGGCGCGGGCTTCCATGGTGGAGGAGCTCTCCAAGGAGTATGTCATAACCGCGCGGGCCAAGGGCCTGACGGAGCGGATGGTCAAGTACAAGCACGCGCTCAAGAACGCCCTCCTCCCGGTGATCACGATCACGGGAATAGAGCTGGGCTACATGCTGGGCGGGGCGATCATCATCGAGCAGGTGTTCTCGCTTCCCGGCTTGGGAAGGCTGTTCCTCTTCGGCATCTACCAGAGGGATTTTCCCCTCATTCAAGGAGGGGTTATCTTCGTGGCCATCATCTTCTCCCTCATCAATTTCGCGGCGGACATTCTCTACAGCATCGTCAACCCGAGGATACGCGTAGAATGAGCGCGCAAGAACTGGAACGCAGGCGCGGCGCTTCTGCCGACGCCACCCCGGGCGCTTCGGCTTCGGGCCCGGCCCCCCTCCTCGTGGTCGAGAATCTGGGAGTCTCTTTCAGCCACGGATCCATGGAAGCCAAGGCTCTGCGCGGCATAGACCTGGCCTTCTGGCCCAGGGAGATACACGGCCTCGTGGGGGAGTCGGGTTCGGGCAAGACCGTCACCTCCACCTGCGTCATGGGTTTGCTGCCCGCTCCCCCGGGCAAAATCGTCTCGGGAAAGATACTCTTCGAGGGCAAGGACCTCGTAGGCCTGCCGGAATCCGAGATGAGGAAGCTCAGGGGCTCCCGCCTGGCCATGGTCTTCCAGGAGCCGGCCAAGTATCTCAACCCCGCGTTCAAGATAGGAGAGCAGATCACCGAGATGCTCATCCTCCACAAGGGTATGGATAAGTCGGCGGCGAGAGCGAAGGCGAAGGAACTCCTCGGCCTGGTGGGCCTGGGAAAGGACGGGAGGGTTCTGGATTCCTATCCGCACGAGCTCTCGGGCGGCATGAAGCAGAGGGCCATGATAGCCATAGCCATATCCTGCGATCCGGCCTTCCTCATAGCCGACGAGCCCACGACGGCCCTGGACGTCACCCTCCAGCTCCAGATCCTGAGGCTCATACGCAAGCTCAAGGACCTTCTGGGCATGGCAGTCCTCTTCATATCCCACGACCTGGGAGTAGTGCGAGAGGTGGCCGACAGGGTTTCCGTGATCTACGCGGGCAAGATCGTGGAGACGGCGACCAAGGAGTCTCTTTTCGAAAATCCCCTGCATCCCTACACGAGGCTTCTCATGCTCTCCATACCCGACGCGAGAAAGAAGGGCAGGAGGCTGGCTACCATTCCGGGCAGGGTGCCTGATGCCGACGCCACGCCTTCGGGCTGCGCATTCCATCCCCGCTGTCCCCTAGCCGACGAGCGCTGCGTCTCCGAGACGCCTCGGCTCGAGGCCTGGCCTGATGGGCGCGGCTCCGGGGCCTCCGCCGATCCTTCCGCCTTCGCCGATCACAGGGCCGCCTGCTTCCATCCGGGGGAATCATGGGAACGCTGATAGAAGTACGCGACCTCGTAAAAACCCACAGGGGCCGAGGCATAGGGGGAGCCAAGCGGGGATTCAGGGCCGTGGACGGGGTGTCCCTGTCCATAGCCAGGAATGAAAGCTACGGGCTCGTGGGCGAATCGGGCTGCGGCAAGACAACCTTCGCCCGGGCTGTTTTGTACCTGGATCCGCCCAGCTCGGGGAAGGTGATCTTCGACGGAGCGGAATTGGGGGCCTTGAGCAGGCGGAGCCTGCGGTCCTTCCGCAAGCGCATGCAGATCGTGTTCCAAGACCCCAATTCGGCCCTCAACCCCAAGATGAGCATAGAGGACAGCCTTTCCGAGGGCATGATCAACCGGGGCCTGCCCAAGGCCGAGCGGGAGAAACGGGTGAAGGAGCTTCTCGACCTGGTGGGCATCAGCTACGCCTACCGCAACCGCTATCCCCACGAGTTTTCCGGGGGCCAGAAGCAGAGGATCGTGGTGGCCCGCGCCCTTTCCATGGAGCCGGAGTTCCTCGTGCTCGACGAGCCGGTGTCCAACCTCGATGTTTCCATCCAGGCCCAAATCATCAACCTCCTCTCGGAACTCAAGGAAAAGTTCTCCCTCACGTACCTTTTCATCTCCCACGATTTGAATCTGGTGTCCTACCTGTGCGACACTATAGGCGTGATGTTCAAGGGCAGGATCGTGGAGGAAGCCTCTTCGGAAACCCTCATGGCCGACCCGAAACACCCTTATACCCGGAGGCTCCTGGCTTCCATCCCCGGCGGAGCCGAGCGCACGGGCTCAGGCGTCACCGATGAGGAGGAGTCGCCCGAGGTTCTCGCGGCCCGCGCCGCTTCCCGCCAGGCCGCGGCTTCCGGCTGCCCATATTTCCCCTTCTGCCCCCTCGGGGACGGCGAGTGCGCCTCGTCGGCCCCTTCGTTGAGCGAAACGGGTGTAGGACACGTCGTGTCCTGTCACAAAGCCGGACCGGCCGAAAGCCGGCCCACCCAAGGAGCATGAGATGAAGAGATTCGCCGCGTCCCTTCTCGCCCTGGCGCTATTGATGGCGTCGGCTGGCACTGCGTTCGCCCAAGGATCGGGGCTCCTCAATTTCGGCCTCTCCGGCAACCCCGACACCCTGGATCCCCACAAGACCTCGGGCACCCTCACCTTCCAAGTGCTCAAGAGCTTCTACGACACCCTGGTGGAGCCCGACCAGAAGGGCAAGCTGGTGCCCGCCCTCGCCGAGAGCTGGACGGTGTCGCCGGACGGCCTCACCTGGACCTTTAAGCTGAGGACGGGCGTGGTGTTCCACAACGGCCAGAGCTTCAGCTCCAGGGACGTGAAGGCCACCTTCGAAAGGATCAAGGCCAAGGAAACCGCCTCCCCCAAGGCGAGCGAGTTCGCCCAGGTGAAGAGCATCGACGCTCCCAACCCGAGCACCGTCGTCCTCACCCTGGCCAGCACCTACGCCCCCCTGTTGGCCACTCTCGCCTCGGGCTGGAGCGCCATACTCCCCGCCGACCTCATAGCCTCGGGACATAACTTCGCCTCCGAGCCCGTGGGCACCGGGCCCTTCAAGTTCAAGTCCTGGGTGCGAGACAACAAGATCTCCATGGTTCGCAACGACAACTACTGGATGAGGGGCTACCCCAAGCTGGCGGGCGTGGAGTTCAACATCGTCCCCGAGCGCGCCGTCCAGGTCCAGGGCCTTCTGTCTGGAGCCATCGAGGCGGTCGAGTTCATCGATCCGGAAGATCTGCCCACCTTCAAGAACAACAATAAAGTGACCATCAAGAAAGAGCTCACTTCGCTGATCATGGTCATGGCCATGAACTGCTCCAGGCCCCCCTTGAACGACCTCAGGGTGCGCCAGGCCGTCAACTACGCCATAGACAAGCAGACCGTCCTGGACGTGGCCTACGGAGGCGGCAAGGTGGGATCCACCTTCATGGACACGGGCAACGCCTACTACAAGGATTTCTCATCCCTCTATCCGTACAATCCCGAGAAGGCCAAGGCCCTCCTGAAGGAAGCGGGTGTGGGCAATAAAGAACTGACTATCTACGCGCCCAACAACTATCCCCTCCACGTCAAGGCCGCCGAGCTCTACCAGCAGATGCTCGCCGACGTGGGCATGAACGTGAAGATCCAGCTCGTGGACTGGTCCACCTGGCTCTCCAGCGTCTACCAGGGCGGGAATTTCGA
>DATCUA010000117.1:0-1647 GCA_036567645.1 Rectinemataceae bacterium
TCCCGGGAAGCTCGCAGCCGATTTCATCCTCTTCGACTTCGGCATCTCGATGCACCAACTCAAAGGTTCCAACCGGGGCTTTTCCTTCTCCGCCGACGAGCCTTTGGACATGAGGATGTCCCCCGGCCTGGAGCGGAGCGCCGCCGACATCATTGCTACGGCTCGCGAGGAAGAGCTTGCCGACCTCATATTCCGCTTCGGCGAGGAAAGGCTGTCGAGGCGCATCGCCAGGGCTATCTGCGAGGCGAGGAGGCGCTCGAGAATAGCCGGAACGGCCGCGCTCGCATCCATCGTCGCCTCGGCAGTCCCGGCCTCCTATAGGCATGGCCGCATCCATCCAGCCACCCGGACCTTCCAGGCCTTGAGGATTGCCGTCAACGATGAACTCGGGCGGATAGAACGGGCTCTCCCCCTGGCGGCGGGCCTGCTCTCCGAGGGCGGCGTCGTGGCTATCATCGCCTTCCATTCGTTGGAGGACAGGATCTCCAAGCGATTCTGCCGCGCCATGGCGCAGGATGGCTTCGAGGAGCTGTACAGGAGCCCCCGCGTTCCCGGCGAGGCGGAGATCGCGGCCAATCCCGCATCGCGCTCGGCTAAGCTTCGCGCCCTCAGGCGGCCAAGTCGCGGCATCGATCCCGCCTCCGGCAAGAGCCAGGGCAGGGGGGAAGTCCGATGAGGCGCATACGGTTCTGGGTCCTGAGTTTCATATCCCTCATCTTTCTTCTCGGGCTCGCGTGGCAGACGAGCCGCTTCGCCGATCTCAGGGCCAGGGCGAAGGAGCTGGAGAGAGAGCAGGAAAGCCTCGTTTCGGGGAACAGGAGGCTGGAAGCCGAACTCGCCCGCCTTTCCAACAGGGAGAGGACTTCGAGTCTGGCGGAGAGGATCGGCCTCCGCAAGGCCCTGCCCGAGGAGAGGCTGAAGGTGGTTATCCCTTCCCTCCAAGATTCGGGCACGGCAGGCGCCGAAGGGGGCTCCGGTGAGTGAGGCCAGTATCGGAAGGCATGCCCTCTTCGAAGCAGGGGAAGCGGCTGGCATGGTAGGGGGCGCGTGCAGAGGCAATCTCTCGGCTCCCATCATGGGCGTATGCGCCGATTCCAGGCTCTGCGCCCCAGGGTCTCTCTTCGTCGCCCTTCCCGGGCAGAACCTCGACGGTTCGGCTTTCGCGCGGGACGCATTGAATCGCGGAGCCTCCGCCATATTGGCCGATATCAAGCACAAGGACAGGCTCTCTTCCCTCCTGGTCAAGAACGAGTATGCGAGAGCCTGCGTCATTTATGTGGACGACCCGCTCGCAGGACTGCAAAGACTGGCCAGAGAACACAGGCGGAGGCACGCTGGGCTCGCGCGTGTCGGAGTGACGGGATCTTCGGGAAAAACCACTACGAAAGAGTGCATAGCCTCCATCCTCAGAGCGCATTTTGGCCCAGAGAAAGTCGTGGTCAGCGAAGGCAACCTCAACTCGGACATAGGGCTCGCCCTCTCATTGTTCTCTATTCGGGCGGCTCACATGGCAGGAGTCTTCGAAATGGGAATGAATCGGCCAGGCGAGATGGACGAACTCGCCTTCATGTACGAGCCAGACCTGGCTGTGATCACCAATGTTGGAACCGCCCACCTGGGGATGATAGGCTCGCGCAAGGGTATCGC
>DATCUA010000118.1:0-4964 GCA_036567645.1 Rectinemataceae bacterium
GATATGGGCGAGGTCTTCCGCGTCCTGCCCTTCCTTCAGCTCCCCCAGTCTCTTCACGAGGGGATGGGCCGGGTTGAGCTCCAGGATGGGGGCGGATTCCGGCAGATCGGCATTGGAGATGCGCTTCATGAGCTCTCTGTACTGGAAAGTGGGATCGTCCGAATCCATCACCACGCAGGAGGGGCTCTTGGCGAGGCGTTTGGAGAGCCGCACGTCCTTCACCTTGGATCCGAGGATGCGCTTTGCGGCTTCGACAGCCTCCTTGCCACCGTCCTCCGAAGCGGCAGATCCGAGGGCTTCGTCCGAGTCGGCGTGGTTGACGCTCTTGAACGTGCATTCTTCGTACTGGCCTATCGAGGAGAAAGCGAGTTCGTCCAGCTCGTCGGAGCCGAGGAGGACCTCGATGCCCTTGGCGGCGAAGGCCTCGAGCAGGGGGCTCGAGCGGAGCCTTTCCTCGCTGTTGCCGGTTATGTAGTAGATCGTCTTGCGATCCCCGGCCCTGGCCTTGCAGTCCGATAGGCTCGTCCATCCCTCGACCGCCGTGCTCTTGTAGCGCACGAGGCCCAGGAGGGTCTTCTGGTTCTGCCAGTCGGATACGATGCCTTCCTTTATCTGGACGCCGAAGAGTTCTATGAACTTGGCGTATTTTTCGGGATTGTTCTTGGACATGGACTCCAGCTCGGAAAAGAGCTTCTTGAGCGTGCCCTGCTGGATAGTCGTCATCACCCTGTTCTGCTGGAGGATCTCCCTGCTCACGTTCAAGGGCAGGTCGTCCGAGTCCACCACGCCACGCACGAAGCGGAAATACTGGGGCAGGAACGAGGTTTCCTTGTCGGTTATGAATACTCGCTTGATGTAGAGCTTGATACCTTGCTGGCTCACGGGATAATAGAGGTCCCCGGGCACCTTGGAGGGAACATAGAGGAGGGAATTGTATTCGATAGTCCCTTCGGCCTTGGTGTGGATCCAGAAAAGGGGCTCTTCCTCTTCTCCTGTGAACGACTTGTAGAAATCGATGTAGTCCTTGTCCGAGAGCTCGGACTTGGGTCTGCGCCAAAGGGCGCTGGCGGCGTTGGTCTGCTCGTCCTTGAGCTCCTTTCCCTTTTCCTTGCCTTTGTCGTCGTATTTCGGCTCCATGGATATGAGGTGGATGGGATAGGCGATGTGGTTGGAGTACTTCTTGAGGAGGCTGTCGAGGTTCCAGCGGTAGAGGTATTCCTCCCCTTGGGCGTTGACGTGGACGACGACGTCGGTGCCGAAGCCTTCACGGGAGGCGGGCTCTACGCTGTACTCGCCCTTGCCCGAGCTCTCCCAGCGGAAAGCCGCGTCGGTTCCGGCCTTCTTGCTGATCACCTCCACCTTGTCGGCTACCATGAAGACCGAATAGAATCCAACGCCGAACTGGCCGATGAGGTTGGAGTCCTTCCTGTCCCCCTCCGAGAGCTTTTCCAGGAAGTTCCGGGTGCCCGAGCGGGCTATGGTGCCCAGATTCTCTCCGAGTTCCTTTTCGTCCATGCCCACGCCATTGTCCGTCACCGTGATGGTCTTGGCCTTTTCGTCCAGGTATACGACGATACGCGGATCCAGGGATATGGACTTGTAGGCGTCATCGGAGATCGTAAGGTAGCGAAGTTTGTCGATGGCGTCCGAGGCGTTGGATATCAGCTCCCTGAGGAATATCTCCTTGTGGGAGTACAGGGAATGGGTGATCAGCTCCAAAAGCTTGGAGACTTCCGTCTTGAAGGCGTGCTTGGACATAGATACCTCTTTCGAGTATGGTGGTTTGATTCGTATGGGTAGAATATACCCAAAACTATTGGCTTGTGTCAGCACGGCGCGTTGCACGCGTCTGCCCCGGCTTTGACACGCCCAGCGCCCGAATGCTAAAGTTGTGCGTCTTGTCGTTCTGAAGCAAGGAGATATGTTTGCCCGAGGGATTCAGGGAGTATAAGAGGAAGGAGAAAATCCTCTACGCCAAGATACTCGCTACCGCCAAAGCCGCCCTGTCCTGGGTGGCTCGGGCGCCGAGGCGCTTCGCCTCCTGGTCCAGGAAAAGAGCGAGCATACTGTTGTTCCCCCATGGAGAGGGACGTTCCCGGGGCTTCAGGTTCACGAGGCTGGGCCTGGCCTTCTCCTTGGTTCTCGCTGGCTCCGTTTCGGTCTTGGCCATCGTGTCGGCCTTTCGGTTCGCCTATGTTCTCGGGGATCTGCAGCTGACGCGGAGAGAGCTCGCACAGGCCCGGGGAACCGTGGACAGCCTGAGGCAGAGGGTAGAAAGCCTCACGGGCTCGGCCCTGAGGTTCGAGACGGGTCTCTCCGGCCTTCTCGATTCGATGGGCCAAGAGCAGGCGGCCCGGGAAGCGGGTTCTCCCTCGATGGATGATGCCCTGGAGATAGCGGGCCTCTCGGCCCTCCTCAACCGTCCCGATTCCCAAGGTCCAGCGGAGCGGGAGCTCGACAGGCTGGAAGAGCTCGCATCCTACTTGGACAGGACCTCTCCGAGGCTCGATGAAGCATCCGCCCTTCTCGCTAGCCAGAGGGATTTGTTGTCCGAAATACCCAACATCTGGCCAATCAAAGGAGGATCGGGCCATATCTCGATGTATTTCGGTCAGAACGAGAATCCCTTTTCCGGAGGCCAGTGGTACCTGCACACGGGAATAGACATCTCCACCTTCAGGACGGGAGATCCCGTCGTGGCAACCGCCGACGGCAAGGTCATCGGTGCGGCATACGACGCTGGGCTTGGGCTCGCCGTCACCATACAGCACGCACACGGATTCTTGACTCGCTATGGCCACCTGAAAACAATCCGTGTAAGCATGGGACAGCAGGTCGCCCAGGGGCAGGTGATTGGGACATTGGGCAATACGGGAAAGACCACCGGCCCCCACCTCCATTACGAGGTTCACCTGGGGACGAGCATCATCGATCCACTGCGCTTCCTGGACAGGAGGAAGACGAGATGAAGAAAGGACGAGCCGCGGCTGATTCGAACATGGCGCCGGCTCTCAGCGAGGTGTTTCTCGGCGAAGGCGCTGAACTCTCGGGCTCCTTGAGCGCGAGGGGCCAGGTCAGGATTGAAGGGATTCTTTCAGGGAGGCTCGAAAGCGACAGCCTCGTCGTGCTTGCTCAAGGATCGCGGGTGGATGCCGAGATTCAGGCTCGGAAGGCCGTGCTCGCTGGCCGGTTTTCTGGCAAGCTGGACGCGAAGGAAGAGGTCAGGCTGGCGCCGAGCGCCCAGGTGGAGGCAGAGATCGGCACCGCATCATTTTCCATGGCCGCTGGCGCCGTCTTCAAGGGCAGGGTCATCAGGACCCTCCCTTGAGTATGCAGGCTCTTTCCTTCATGGTATGATGCCGCCTATGTCGGATATGCCGCGAGATAGCGATACGGAAGGCCGGGAGAAACCCGAGAGCATGGACCGAAGGGATGGGCCTCGGCAGGGACAGAAACCCAAGCCCCAGGCCCAGCCGTTGGAAGATTTGCCGGATGCCATCTACCGCCTCAAGACCCTCCATTCCTGCGAGACTTTCTATGGATATTTCGTGCCGTCTGGCAAGGAGTGGCCCCACTTCCGCAGCCTCGCCGAACTAGAGCTCCTACTCGAGGGGCCCATTCCCACGGTGACCGCCGAAACGGCTCCGGAAGAGGGCAGGGAGTCCGAGGTTCCCGATACAGGTCCATCCAGCGATACCGCCGAAGCGGCCCCGGTTGAGACAACCGAGGCCGGAAGCGACGCCGAGGCCCAAGCTACCGTTTCCGAAGCCATCGGTGAAACGGCGGCCGAGACGTCTTCGGCCAGCTTCCCCCGAATCCCCAGGGGAGCCCTGGTTGTGGCTCCGACCAAGTACGGCAGGGATGTCGTGGAAGTCCAGGGCCTGAGTTCGGATCTCGGCCAGGTGAACGCCGACGAGCTTGTACTCATAGAGCGACCTGCGGGCATAGACGATCTGAGGAGACTGAAGGAGAACGCCGAGAAGGAAGCAAAGGCCTTCGAAGTGTGCAGGGACAGGATATGGGCCCGGGATCTCCCCATGAAGCTCGTATCCGCCCATTATCTCCTGGACGAGCCCAAGATCCTCTTCTATTTTTCCGCCGAATCGAGGGTGGATTTCAGAGAGCTGGTGAAGGATCTCGTAGGCCAGTTCAAGACGCGCATAGAGCTGAGGCAAATAGGCGTTCGGGACGAGGCTAGGGTGATTGGAGGCTGCGGTGTCTGCGGGAGGGTGCTCTGCTGCCACGGCATTTCCGATAGGCTCAATCCCGTGTCTATCAAGATGGCTAAAGACCAGAACCTCTCGCTCAACTCGGTAAAGATATCAGGCCCGTGCGGCAGGCTTCTCTGCTGTCTGAGCTACGAGTTCCAGTTCTATCGGGACGCGCGCAGGGAGCTTCCCCAGGAAGGGGTGAAGTTCGTCTACGACGGAACTCTCTTCAAGGTAGTGGAAGTGAACGCGCTCAAGAGCATGGTGCGCATGGCGGGCGAGGACGGCCGTCTCCTCGATATGAAGGCGGAGCGCTTTAAGTATTCGGAAGGCCGCTGGAAGGTGATCGAGGAAGAGCCGGCTTCGAACTAGGGGAATCGCTTCGCGCTTCGCTCTTGAGCACGATCCTCCTGTCTCCATCGCGTTTCACCCATCCATCGCGTTCCATGCGGTTGAGGAAGGGAATGGCGTACTTGCGGGAAAAGCCCGTCCGCGCCTTGGTTTCCGCCATATCCAGGCTTTCGCCCGCCTTCAATCCATCCAGGGTCGCCTTGACCAGCTCCTCATAGGCTTCGCGGTGGATGAACAAATCCCTGTCGAGGGGGATGGCGATACCGGCGGCGCAGAGCTCGTCGATCTGCTCGCGGCGCGGAATGGCCTGGGCCGCGGTGCGCGAAGAGCAATCCGGCACCGTTCGAAGGCGCGAGGCGCCCATTTCCAGACCACTATTCCATAGCTTCCGGAGAAGGGCCTCGG
>DATCUA010000119.1:0-5820 GCA_036567645.1 Rectinemataceae bacterium
CCGGCCGAAGGCGAGGACTTCATCTGCGATACCTGGGATCTTTTGCCTTCCGTACTCCTCTTCGATTTTCGCGATTATGACACACAGGACAGGTACTTGAAGCGCCTGGCTTTCTTTGTGGAGAAAAAGGGGTTCGCGGGAAGGCTCGCCACCGATGAGGAGATAGCCCCCTTGCACGGCTGGAACGCCCACGATTACCGCGCTGAAGACCTCGCCGCCTTTTTCTCGGCCGCCGCCGAGAAAGCCTTCCCCCTCAACGCCCAAGAGCGGCGTCTGGAGTCTTTCCTCCTGGAGCGCGGAATCATATCCAAGCATGGGGGCAGATACCGGGGTTCATCCGCAGCCATCATCTCCATCACACGAGAGTCTCCCCCCTACCTCCGCAGGATCTTCCTGGTCCACGAATCCACCCACGCCCTGTTTTTCGCAGATTCCAGGTACAGGGATCTTTGCCTTTCGCTGTGGAAGGGCATGGATGGAAAGGAAGCCTGGTTCTGGAAACTCTATTTCGGCTGGATGAACTATGATACGAGGTCTGATTATCTCATGGCCAACGAGCTCCAGGCCTATCTCATGCAACAGTCCCTCGGCTCGCTCTCGCCCTATCTCACCAAGACACTTGCCGATCGCCTCGTGGAAAACCATCCCGAGCTCCAGACACCATTGAAAGCCTTCTTCCAGGAATATTACGATAAAATCGCGGAAAAGGCCGCCAGGCTCGATGCCTGGCTCCGCGACAACTACGGTTTTAGAGCTGGAGAAACGTATTTTCTCAGGTGAGCCCGAAGAGGTCGAATACTTTTCTATACAAATCAAAGTACTCCGAATGAACGAATTCGTCGACTTTTTCCTCGGGGAGGGACTCGAGGAGGCGGTCGAGATAGCTCAGGAGCCTCTTCGTCTCATCCCACGCTTCATCAGACAGGGCTCGGCGGCCAGGCGTGGTCTCGGCTTCCTGGGCTGATCCGCCTCTCGTCTCGGGAGCGAGCTCCCCAGGATGGGAGCCCTGGCTTTCGGCTGTTCGCAAGGGTGCTAAGGCACCGAGCTCCGCCTTGATCGTGTGCACTTCGCGCGCTATGCGGGAAAGCAACTCGGTATGGGGATTGTCGTTTCGCTGCGCGATAAAGGGCGGGGCGGAAGGAGAGCCTGGCTCATCCTGCCCGGGATAGATGAATGCCCCCTCGTCGGGAGTTCCGGCTTCAGGCTCTGATCTGTCCGGCTTTCGGCCCAGGAGCCTCGCGTCATCGGACTCCAAGGATGCGAGCAGGGCTTCGCTGTCCTCGGGGCTGAGGAAATCGCCCGAATCCATTCCTTCCTGGGTATCCTTTTCTTCCATCCGCCCCCCATTATAGCAAGAATGCCGAGCCTGACAAGAAGGTTCGCCCGGACCCCGGGCGAGTCGAATGCAGTTAAGGCGATCTCTGCATTATCCGTAAATTGATGCATGAGATTCTCGCCTTCGTCTCCCCGCAAGGGAGGATTCTTTCCTGTCCTCGGAGAATCCATCTCAAACGCGGTGTGCGCCCTTCTGGTTTCTTATTGCATTCTATCCTTCTTCGCCGGCCAGGCAGGAATACTGGCCTACGGGGATCTCAAGGAGACGATTCGAGGCATGGAGATGAAACTAGGGAAGCTGAAGGAAGCGGAAACCAAGCTGAAGGCGGCCAAAGACGCCTTATCCGAACCCGGCGACTGGATCTCGCGGGAAGCCAGGGGGATCGGCTATCTCAAGCCCGGCGAAAAGATCATCATCCTTCCTCGCGAACTCAGATCCGAAAGCGAAACCCGGCTAGCCTCGGATGGAGAGATCCTGAGGGTGGGGCAGTCCACCGGGCTTCCCGATCCCTTGGTGAAGATCCTATCCGCTCTCATCTGCGCCGCCGTGTTCCTCGCCTCCATCATGATGTCACTTTTCCCATCGAGGAAGGAGCGGCGCAAGGTCCAATGCCAGGCGGTAGCCAGGAAAGACCCGGTCGCCAGCGCCTGATGCCTGATTCGGATGCAGAATCGGGCTTACCGGGAGACCCCGAGGCCGCCTAGAACGGCAGATCCAGCTTGAGCGTCGTGTCGAGCTCGGTCGGGAGGCTTCCGTTTTCGCCGATGATCGTGTTGAGGAAGTTCTGCGCCACAGTACCGGTATCGATATGGATGTCGCAGGCCTTCGTGGGTTGTGTGCCTTCGAGGAAGAGCAAGTCCACGGTTCCCTGGTCGCAGAACTCCGTAGGTATCAATCCCGATACCGAGCATACTTTCGCGCTTATCAAACCGGACTGGGGAGACGGGAATTGCTTGGGGGGAAGGCCCTTGTGTATGTCCCGCATGAAATCGGCCCAGGTGGGAGCAGCTATAGTAGCTCCGGTCTGCTCCACTCCCAGGGAATTGCCTGGGCGGTCGAATCCGAACCATACGGCGGTTGTGTAATAGGGGCTGAACCCCACGGTCCACGCGTCAGCCCAGTTCACGGTAGTGCCGGTCTTGCCGGCCAAAGGAATGGTATAGCTGACTCCCTCGACGCTCTGCTTGAGGATCGAGCCTGAAGACGTGGCCCCTGCCAGGGTTCCTGACCCTACTACCCGCTTGAGCATGTCGGTCATCACGGCTGCATTCTGCGGACTCAGGATCCGTGCCTTGGAGCCCTTGGCTTTTAGTGCTTCTCGAGCCTCCTTTTCCGGTTCCAGGATTCTCTCTCCATTCCTGTCTTCTACGTAGCGGATAGCTATGGGCTCCACCGCGTTTCCTCCGTTGGCGAATACGGAATAGGCTCTCGCCATCTGCAGCGGGGTGACGCCTATCACTCCCAGGCCGAGGGGATACACGCGCGGGAAGGTCTTCTGTATCTCGGCCGTATCAGTGATGCCGAGGAGGGCTGCTGCTCTCTCGATGGCGAGATCGAATCCGACCGTCTCGAGCACCTTGACAGATGGCACATTCATCGACGATGCCAGGGCTCGCCAGGCCAGGACTTTGCCTTTCCATTCGCCTTTGAAGTTCATGGGTATGTAGGGCGTTCCGTCCTCGTTATAGAAGATTGTCGGGCTATCGTAGATCATCGTGCCCTCGGTGATCTTGCCCGTATCGATGGCGGCCGAGTAGTAGAGGGGCTTGAAGGTAGAACCGGGCATGAGCTTGGACTGCGTCGCCCGGATGAGCTGATTGGCCTGGTTGTACGATGAGCCGCCCACCATGGCTGTGATGTAGCCCGTCTCGTTGTCCAGGGCTATGAGTGCGCCCTCGACCGTGGTTTTTTCCAATCCTTTCTTCGTCCTCGCCGAACCGGCATTGGCGAGGATTTTGAGGTCGGGCATCCCGAAAACCAGGGCTGCCGCATCGACGATAGGACCGATCTTCTCGAGGTAATACCCATTTGCTTGGGCCTCGCCCTTGGAGGAAGAGACGACGAGGGAGTTCAGGTTGAAGGCCATTCCCAGAAGTTCGACGATGGGGGCGTAGACAGCCTCGGCGTTCGCCAGCTTCTGCGCCGAGACTCGCTTGAATCTGGCGTTGGCCTTCTCCAGGCCCCGCTTCATGTTTGCCTCGGCCGCCGCCTGCTGGTCGAGATCGAGCGTCGTATATACGGCAAGCCCGTCCGAGTAGATATCCACCGAGCCGTAGAGGAGGTTTTCCAGCTGGCGATTCACGTACTCGGAAAACCATGGCGCTTTGTCCTCCCGGTTGAAGAAGGCCGAAGTTGCCACCCTCGTGTAGTCGAAGGCGTCCCAGTAGGCGCTGAACGAGGATTCCGCCTCCTCGGCGGAGACCACCTTGTCCTTCACCATCTGGTCCAGGAGGTATCGCGACATCGTCATGGCGTTGGAAGGATTCCTGAAAGGGTTGTATTTGGTGGGGCTGGATAGCTGAATGGCTATTATGGCGGATTCCGCTGGCGTGCACTGGCTCGCGGGATGGTCGAAGAAATACAGTGAGGCGGCTTCTACGCCGTACAGGCCCCCATAGCCCATGACGGTACGGTTGAGGTACATCTCGAGGATCTCTTCCTTGGAATATCTGCGCTCCATCTGCACAGCCCACCAAAGCTCGACCAGTTTCCTGCGGATCGTGATCTCCCGCCTGTCGGCGTAGATATCGCCCGCGAGCTGCTGAGTGATCGTGGATCCTCCCCCGAGATTGATCCTCAGCACTTTGCCCAGGAAGGCTCGGGCCAAACCTTTGATGGAAAACCCCCTATGCTTGAAGAAGGGCCTGTCCTCCCTCGTTATGAAGGCTCCCACGAGGTGGGAAGGCAGATCCTTGAGAGCCACTGGATTACGCTTTTCCTCGGCGAAGAATTCTGTTATCAGCCTGCCTTTGATATCGTAGAGCCTCGTGGGCAGATCGGTCTTGAACTCGGTGAACTGCTCGGTGCGCATGGTGTTGACCGTGCCCGCGAGCCCGGCCCCGAGCAAGCCTCCGACGAGGAGTGTGAAAGCGGCGGCGAGGTAGGGAGAAAGCGGCCTGCGCCCCTGTCGATGCGCGATCATGAGAGGAGGGTACCTGTAAGCGAGGCTTCGGGTCAACGCCAGGGGGAAACGGTAACGAGATCCCATGGCAGGTCCGGCGCCTGAAGACGACCCCAACCTCCACTAGTACGAAATTGGAAAAAAATGTATATATACCCAATACCGTATTGACCAAGAGGGTCATTATGGATATTTATTTATCCAAACAACGGCGAGACGCCAGGCGGCTCGCCCAGTCCAGGTTCCTTAGGAGGAACAGATGAAAGTTGCCATCAACGGTTTTGGCAGGATCGGCCGGCTCGTCTTCCAGTCCATCGTGGACCAGGGCCTGCTCGGCAAGGACAAGATAGACGTCGTGGCAGTAGTCGACGTGGCTACCGATGCCGACTATTTCGCCTACCAACTCAAGTACGATTCAGTCCAGGGCAAGATGAAGGCCGACATCTCCTCGAAGAAGAGCGATCCCGCCAAGGCCGAAGACGACATCCTCGTTGTAAATGGACACGAGATAGCCTGCGTCATGGCCGAGAAGGAACTCAAGAATCTGCCTTGGGCCAAGCTCGGAGTGGAATACGTCATTGAGTCAACCGGCCTCTTCGCCGACGAGAAGGCCTGGGGACATCTCGAAGCGGGAGCGAAGAAGGTCATCATCACCGCGCCCGCCAAGAGCAAGGACGAGACCAAGAAGATTCCCACCCTCGTCATGGGCGTCAACGAAGCCAAGTACGACCCCGCCAAGCACGCCGTCGTCTCCAACGCCTCCTGCACCACCAACTGCCTCGCGCCCCTCGTCTATGTCCTCCTCAAGGAAGGCGTTGGCATCGAAACCGGCCTCATGACCACCATCCATTCCTACACGGCGACGCAGAAGACGGTGGACGGCGTGTCCAAGAAAGACTGGAGAGGCGGCAGGGCGGCGGCTATCAATATCATCCCCTCGACCACGGGCGCAGCCAAAGCCGTGGGGGAAGTGCTCCCAGAGACCAAGGGCAAGCTCACCGGCATGTCTTTCCGAGTTCCCACGCCCACTGTCTCCGTGGTGGATCTCACCTTCAGGTCGGTAAAAGACAGCTCCATCGAGGAGATCGACGCCCTCATGAAGAAGGCTTCCGAAACCTACCTCAAGGGCATCTTCGGGTACTCGAAAGAGGAGCTCGTATCCACTGACTACATCCACGATCCCAGGTCTTCCATTTACGACAGCCTGGCGACACTCCAGAACAACCTCCCCGGCGAAAAGAGATTCTTCAAGCTGGTGTCCTGGTACGACAACGAGTGGGGTTATTCCAATAGGGTTGTCGACCTTTTGCGCTTCATGGACTCCAAGAAATAAGCCAGTCGGCCTCCTGCTGGCGCGGGGCTC
>DATCUA010000120.1:0-4479 GCA_036567645.1 Rectinemataceae bacterium
AGGCGGCGGCCGCCCTGCCCTGATCCCTTCCTATCCCGATCACCTCGGCGCCCAGTGCGGCGAGAGCCCTGGCCGCGGCGAGGCCTATGCCCGAGGTAGCCCCCGTTACGAGGCAACGTTTTCCGGAAAGGGCCAAGCCCCGCCTGGAGAGTTCCGATTCCATGCGGAGAGCCTAGTCTCCTCGTTTTGGCGGGTCAATGATTTTCTACGCATTTCCAATAACTGCTTGCGAAGAAGGCGAAACTGCAATGCGAAGTGGCAAGGGCCGTGCCGAATCTTGACGCGCCGGGAATCGGATCCTAAGCTTTTCCAAGCGAGGAGGAGCGCATGGCGAAGAGCTTCGGAAAACGCGCCGCCCTGGGCGTTCTGCTCCTATCGACCTTCGTTTACGGGCTCCAGGCCCAAGCTCCCGTCCCCGGCTCACCGCCCGACCCAGCCAAGCCCCTGGACCTCGAGGATCTCGCGCCCCTCTATTTCGATCTCCTCGATTTCATGCGCAGCGCGAGCCTGGGGAGAGAGTTTTCCACTCCGCAGGCCGAGCGCGAGCGGGTGTCGGGGCTCCTCTTGGAGAATTGGCTGGCCCTGGACGGGCCTACCCAGGCAAGCCTCATTGCGATAGCCCAGAAGGGGAGAACGGCGCGGGCCGACTTCGCAGCCCTTTCCGAGGCCGCTCGGCAGGCGAAGATGGCGGAATGGCGAGCCATCATGCTTTCGCCCCAATGGATCTACGCGCCGCCGCCAGCCTCGAGGCGCTACCAGGCGGCTGGGCTCTCCCTCTCCTATCCGGCAGATTGGGACCTCGCCGAGGGTAGCGGCTTCCTCTTCATCGCCCCCAGCCTGGATACCACATGGGAGGCGGTGAACTCCGCGTTCAGCTCTCCCCCGGGGATTCTCCTCGCCGCCTTTTCCAACGACTCGGGCGGCATGGATCATCTCGTCTTGGCGCGCAAGGCCGCCTCCTCCTACCTGCCGGGGCTTTCGGAGCTCTGCGCCTTCGGCTCACAAGCCGGGGCTATCGTGGTGATGGAAGGGAGATTCCCGGGCCAAGCCGAGGACAAGTTCGCCTGGCTCACCCTCCTGCCGTGCGGAGAGTACCTCGTCCTGGGACGGATGCTAGGCCCGGTGTCCCGGGCCGACGAGCTTCTTCCCGCGTTCTACCTGGTGTTCAACAGCCTGTCCTGGACCGATCCAAACCGCCAGCCGGGAGCTGCGTCCGCAGCCTTCGACATGGCCTGGAACAAGGTGAGCACGGCCATAGTGGCCGATATCTGGAGGAAGTGAGGCGGCGCCTGCTCATCCTCCCCGGGCCGAGGCTCGCGCTTTTTCCATAGCTCTCGCGAATCCCGGCAGGGCGCCTCGTATGACCGAATCCTCCACGCAATAGGCTATGCGGAAATAGCCCGGAGCCCCGAAGCCCGATCCGGGGACGACGAGGATGTTCTCTTCCTTCAAGAGATCGAGGAAGGCCGTGCGGTCGGCTATGGGTATCTTGGGGAAGAGGTAGAAGGCGCCCTCGGGCAGGAGGAAATCGTATCCGGCGGACTTGAGCCCGGATGCGAGAGCATCGCGCTTAGCCTGGTAGATGGAAACATCGACGCAGGCCGGCAGGCCTTCCTCCAGCTCCCTGGCTATCAGACGGGCCAGGACTTTCTGCATCAGGCTGGGGGCGTTGACAAAGCCGAGGATGCGGTTGGCCATGCTCAGGGCGCCCATGAGATAATCGAGATCATCGGCCTGAGGATGGACGGCGGCGAATCCTATTCTCTCTCCGGGAAGCGAGAGCTCCTTGGAATAGGATGTGACGACGATGGCGTTGGAGCAGGAGGCCAGGGGGCTGGCCACCCGGGCTCCGTCGTAGGCTATTTTCCGGTATGGCTCGTCGGAGACGAGGTAGATGGTTCTGCCATACCGCTTGCCCGCTCTATCCATGGCCGCGGCGAGGGCGGCGAGGGACTCGGCCGAGTAAATGCGGCCCGTGGGGTTGTTGGGCGTGTTGACGAGGACGATCTTGGTCTTGGGCCCCATGGCAGCCTCTATGGCGTTCACGTCGAGGCCGAAGTCGTCCATGGGGGGGACCACTTTGAGAGATCCTCCGTGGTTGTCGGCTATGAATCCATACTCTACGAAATAAGGAGCCTGGACCAAGACCTCGTCGCCCGGGTCGAGGAGGGCCTTGAACACCACATTGAGCGCTCCGGCCGCCCCGCAGGTAACCACGACGTGCTTGGCCTCGACGTCCACTCCTTGTTCAGCAGCCAGGCGCCTCGCTATGGCGGCGCGTGTGGTCGGGAGGCCGGCGTTGGGCATATAGGCGTGCAAGTCGGGCTCGTCGGCTTCCACAACTGCTCGCAGGGTCTCCTTGAAGCTTTCGGGCGGGGGGACATTGGGGTTCCCTATGCTGAAATCGTAGACCTTGTCGGCCCCGTATATGGCCTTGAGCCTGGTGCCTTCCTCGAACATCTTGCGGATCAGGGAACCGTTGTCCACGAAACCCCGCATCTTAGCGGCTATAGCCATAGAGCCTCCTCATGCGTTTTCTGCTGGATACAGACCCAGGATCCTGGCTTTGAGCCTCGCCAGGCCCAGGAGCGTATCGATATAGGGCGTATCCATCCCGGCCAGGTCTCCGATCTCGGCCACTGCGCCCACGAGGGCG
The DNA here is from genome assembly GCA_036567645.1 of Rectinemataceae bacterium. Classification (GTDB taxonomy): domain Bacteria; phylum Spirochaetota; class Spirochaetia; order Treponematales; family Rectinemataceae; genus JAPLSO01. Next base: position 2,657 of record DATCUA010000120.1, read on the forward strand.
TCGAGCTCTAGAGGCTTGCCCGCTTCCAGATCCTGGAGCATGGAGGTCTTGAAAGCCCCCAGCGTCCTGGAAATGGCGAGCCTGTCCTCCACGCTCTGGCTTATTTCGCAGCCTATCCGTGCCCCCAGGTCCCTGGCCTCCACCATGATGCGCTTACAGAACTCCTCCACCAGAGGATCGCCCAGGATCAGATCCATCGTCGCCCCCGTGAGGGCCGAGAGGGGATTCATGGTCATGTTTCCCCAGAGTTTGTACCAGATGTCCTTCTGGATGCAGGAGGATGCCTTAGCCTCGAAGCCGGCGCGCCCCAGGAGCTCGGCGGTCTCGGCGAGCCGGGGGCTCATCTCTCCCGAAGGCTCCCCGATTATCAGGGTGCGCAACTTCAGGGCCCGCACCAGGCCGGGCTCGGGGCAGGAAGCGCCCATGTGGACGACGCAGCCAAGGATGGAGGAAGCGGGTATGGCCGACTCTATCTCTCCCCCGGGATCGATGGAGGAAAGCCTCTTCCCTTCGAGGCTTCCGCCGAATCCTTGAAAAAACCACCAGGGAATGCCGTTCATGGCGGGCATGACGATGGTCTCAGACCCGAGAAGGGGCGAAATCCTAGCCGCGGCAGATGGCAAGGCGGGGGCCTTGACGGCGAGGACGACGAGATCCTGGATCCCGAGCTCCTCTGGCGATTCGCTTGCGTGGATGGGAACGGAGGACTCAGGCCCTCCATCCGTGAAACGCAGGCCGCGCTCTCGCAGGGCACGTAGCGTTGGCCCTCTCGCCAGCCCCGAAAGCTCGCATCCGGCCGCGCCCAGGCCGAATCCTATCATCCCCCCGATGGCTCCCACGCCTACGACACAGACCTTCATACTGGCCGAGGATACCGCGCCAGCGGCCTGGGCACAAGCCGCGGCCGGCAACGCGGAGCGCCTCATGCCCGAGCCCGCTATAGCCAGACCATGGCTCCTATATTGGCGCCCCGATTCCGGTGTAGTATGTGCTATGTACTATTTCTCCATCGCTCTCGTCGTCGTTTCAGGCGTGCTCTACCAGCTCTTCCAGAAGAAGATAGCTCCGGGCGCCAACCCCGCCCTGAGTCTCCTCTTCTCCTATGCTACGTCGGGCATCCTCACCTTGGCCCTCTTCTTCGTCCTTCCCCTGCGCAAGCCCCTGGGGGAGAGCCTCAAGGACATGAACGCCTTCAGCTTCCTCCTCGCCTTCCCCATCATAGGATTAGAGCTGGGCTACCTCCTCCTCTACCGTGCCGGCGGCCAGGTCTCCACCTCGGGCTCGATGATATCGGCGTGCATAACCCTCATCCTCCTCGTCGCCGGCATCCTCTTCTTCAAGGAAGCCATCACCCTCAAGAAGGCCCTGGGCCTGGCCCTGAGCCTGGGCGGCGTCCTCATACTCCAGTCAGCCTGAGCCCGGGGCCGGAGTATATGGGGCAGGGAGCCGCAGAGCCGAGATCCGCGGCCCGAAGGAGCTACGATGCGGGAATTCGATATTCGGGAAGGCTACGAAGCCATGGACTTCCCACGCGTGCGCGAAATGCTTTCCCGAGCCTTTTGGTGCACGGGAATCGGGGAAGAGGAGATCCGCGCAGGGGCGGCCAATTCGGCTCTGGTCGTCGGAGCCTTCAGCCCTGAAGGAGTCCAGGTGGGCTTCGCCCGGGCCATATCGGACAAGGTGCGCTTCGCCTACATCCTCGACGTCTACGTCGACGAAGACTGGCGGGGGCGAGGCATAGCCTCGGCCATGATGAGGCGCATCCTGGGGCATCCTAGCCTCGCCTCGGTCTACCAGTGGCTCCTCATAACCAAGGACGCCCA
>DATCUA010000121.1:0-14761 GCA_036567645.1 Rectinemataceae bacterium
AAGGAGGTTTCCCGGCTCAATCGCTACGGAGGCAGCATAGCCTTCATCATACTCGATCTTGACCGGTTCAAGGACCTCAACGACCACTTCGGGCATCTGGCCGGGGATAAGGCGCTCGCCGCGGTGGGCGCTCTCCTCAGATCAAGAATGCGTGTTTCGGATATCGTGGGCAGGTACGGGGGGGAGGAGTTCTGCATACTCCTCGTGGATTCGGAGCTGGCAGAGGCGAGCCTGATAGCCGAGGATCTGCGAAAGAGGATCGAGAGGCTGGAAGTGGAGGATTCGGGAAAGAAGATACGGATAACCGCGAGCTTCGGCATCGCCTGGGCTCGCGGCGCAGATGGGAAAGTGGAATTGGAGCATCTCCTATCCGAGGCGGATCGAGCCCTGTATCGCGCGAAAGAGGCCGGGAGGAATCGGGTGGCATCCTAGGGCGGGACGTTTGTCCCTCGCTCCAGGATGCCGTCATCAGTAGTTGCGAGCGAAGATAGCCCTGTGCTTGGCCGGGGAGCCGCAGAGGGCGCAAGAACCTTCGATTCCCTCCTGTCGGTCGAGGGGCATGCAGCGAAGAGTTGCCTTGGTCTTGGCCTTCAGGTCGGCCTCGCATTCCGGAGAACCGCACCAGAGTGCCTCGGCGAACCCTCCCTGCGCGTCGGCGGTTCCCGTGCCCTCGACACCGAAGAAGGCCAGCAACTCCTCGAGCGAGTACGCTGGCACGGTATTCTTCACCGCGAAATCCTTGGCTCTCGCGTAAAGGGAAGCCTGGACAGCGTCCAGGAGGATCCTGGCTGTCCCTGCGGCTTCGGACGCGGGCACGACGACCTTTTCCCCCGTGTCCCTCCTCGCCATGACGAGCTTGCCGGCCGCCATGTCCCGGGGACCTATTTCTATGCGCAGGGGAGTTCCCCGCATCTCCCATTCCGCGAACTTCCAGCCCGGGCTCGAGGAGTCGTCGGCGTCGAGGACCACGCGGATGCCTGCTGACTCGAGTTCGGCCTTGACGCCCTCTGCGTAGGAGAGAACGGCTGCTTTCGTATCGTTCTTGTATATCGGCACGAGGACGGCTTCCTCGGGAGCGAGGGTGGGGGGGAGGACGAGGCCCTTGTCGTCCGAGTGGGTCATGATGACGGCGCCCAAGAGGCGAGTGGATACGCCCCAGGATGTCGCCCACACATAATCCAATCCGCCTGTCCTGGTCTGGAACTTGACATCGAAGGCTTTAGCGAAATTCTGGCCGAGGAAATGGCTCGTGCCGGCCTGAAGGGCCTTCTTGTCCTGCATCATGGCTTCGATTGTGTACGTACGCACGGCGCCGGCGAATTTTTCCGTTTCGCTCTTAATCCCGCAGACTACGGGAACGCAGAGATAACGTTCAACGACGTCGCGATAGACTTCGAGCATCCGGAGCGTTTCCTCTTCTGCTTCGGCTTGGGTTTCGTGGGCGGTGTGGCCCTCCTGCCAGAGGAACTCCGAGGTGCGGAGGAAGAGCCGGGTGCGCTTTTCCCACCTGAGGACGTTGGCCCATTGGTTTATGAGGAGGGGCAGGTCCCTCCAGGACTGGATCCAGTCCTTGTACTTGGACCAGATGATGGTTTCGCTCGTGGGCCTGATGCAATAGGGCTCTTCCAGCTTTTCGCCGCCGCCGTGGGTGACGACGGCGAGCTCCGGGGCGAATCCTTCGACATGTTCAGCTTCCTTCTCGAGGAAACTCATGGGGATGAGGAGGGGGAAGTAGGCGTTGGAGTGGCCGGTTGCCTTGAACCTGCGGTCGAACTCGTCCCTGATCCTCTCCCAGATGGCATAGCCTCGGGGCCTGATGACCATGGATCCCTTTACAGGCGAGTAGTCGGCTAGCTTGGCGTTGAGAATGATGTCGATATACCACTGCGAGTAATCTTCTTCGCGGGGAGTGATCTTGTCGGCCATAGGCACCTCGGAGTTGCGGAGATTGGAAGACTATACTGGATAGGCTGAATCGCATCAACAGGAGGAGCATCGACGCGCAGGAGGAGGGTAGCCAATCTTTAGCGGAAGCCACCTCGAGCCTCCGGCTCCGGCCGGCCGTCTTGACACTGACGGCCTTCCCTCGTTCATGGAGGCGATGTATCCTTGATCCGTGACACTCAAGACCAGGCGGCGAACCTATTGGGCGCTTTTCGGGATAGCCGGATTCTTCCTAGCCGCGGGTCTCGCGGCTAGTGTCGTCCTGGCTATCCGTCCCGATGTGGCGTTCTTCCTCGTCGAACATGGGATATACAGACTCCATTCCCTCTTCGGGCTCAAACTGCCTTCGCAGATTCTTTCGACTGTAGATTGCTTACTAGCCTCGGCCGTAGTCGCTTCGATCCTGGCGGCTATCTTGCGGTCGTTCAGGAAGACCGTATCTACCGAGATCCTATTCTTCGCTTTCTGGCTGACGAGCCGGGCATTCGAGCCCTTGAGACTCCTCCATCTCATCCTCGCCATACGGGGGGTGGCAGACCAGGGATTGATCTTCTTCGATAAGCTCTATCTCGGTATCGGCATCTTCGGGTATTGCTCCCTTTTCGTGTCGGGGCTACATGCCGCAGGCATGCGGACCGAGCGGCAGTTTTCCATAGCCGTTGCATGCGCCGCGATAGGTGGCTTCCTGGCCGCCGCCCTGCCAGTGAACTCCGGCCTTTGGGATTGGAACCTATTATTCAGGGTGGGATATAGCCGGCTCGTCAATGGATTCACGGCGGCGATTGTCGGCATGACCGTACTCAACTACCTGATAGCGGCGAGGGTCAGAGGCGACAAGGCCTTCCTCTTCGCGGCTGCCGGTCTTGCAGCCGCGGCTATCGGAGCCTTCTTCCTGGGCAGGGACTTCTCCCCTCTGGCGAGTCTTGTAGCTGTATCGGCCATCCTGGCCGGTGGAGGGGTCTTCGTTCAGGCGATGCATTCCTTCTATCTGTGGCAGTGAGTCCTTAGCGGTTAGCCTATTGCAGAAGAAAGAAGCCCTTGTCTTACGTTGCTACGGCAGCGGCGAGTCCGGCAGCCAGGGGTAGGATGATGTTGTCCCAATCCTTGGTGGGGGCCGCTTCGACTATAGTGGATACAGCCGCGACGATCAGGGCGGAACCAGCCTTGCCCAAGACAGCGAACGCCGAGAGAAAACTGACGGCAAAGCAGGTGAAGCTTCCCGCCACGGTTTTTCCCTTGGTAAAGGGCATCCTAGGGCCGCCAACGAACTTGCCCACGAGACTGGAAAGCCCATCGCCGAAGGCGAGGACGTAGATGGCTACGGAAGCCGCCGGCGCGTCGAAGAGGAGGATGGGTAGAAGGGCCCCGATGCCGAGGGTTATCGGCCCGAGGACGAATTTCCCTGAATCCCGGAATCTCGCCGCCCTCGACGTGAGTTCGGAGATCAGGGGCACATGTAAGCCCTGCCGCCTGAGAGTCTCGAAAACGGCGTACGCTGTGCATCCTGACACCAGAAGCGCTACGATGAGGCTCTTCGACCTCGAGAGGATGAAGGGCGCCAGCGAAATGCTCAGATGGATGGACTTACGCGTGAGCTCGATCGACTTCTCCTTTTCGGAGAGCTTGCCGCGAGGGTGCACGAAGGGAAGAATCGTCCCGCTTCTCGCCTTTTTATCTTCCTGGCGCTGTTCCGCGGTCTTCAAGGTTCCCATCCTTTGACGGCGGCCTCTCGGCCGAGTTCGTCCTTGACAGCCATGGAGGGCTTTGGTACGATGCAGCCCTGACAGGAGCGCCGAGCGGGCGTGCTGCTCAGCGGGAGAGTGCGCGCAAGGCTTCATGCAAGGTCTTAATGCTTTTTATGGGCGATTAACTCAGCGGGAGAGTGCTACCTTCACACGGTAGAAGTCACTGGTTCAATCCCAGTATCGCCCATAAAAAGCATTTTTTTCAGCTCCCGAGGCCTGCGCGGGGCCGAAGCCGCCGATGCGGTTTCGGCATGGCCGACGCGGATCCCCATCCCGTCTGCAGGCCAGTATAATCCACTCCTTTCAGGATTTCCATCGAGCCTGCTTCATGCCTTCTGATCGTCGCGCGCCGCGAGCGCGGCCGTAACGGCATCCTCGGCCGTCCCGGTTTCTCCGCCTTTTGCCTTCATCCGGTCCTCGATCCTGCCCAGAACGTAGAGGGCCAATGCCGAGGCTGCCGCCACGATACCGAGGACAGGCCAGACAGCTCCGAGCGATCTCCTGTCCATGAGATTGCCGAGGAGGGGCGGACTGATTGTCCAGCCCAGGCTACCTATGAGAGGCAGGATGGCGTTGAAGCGCCCTCTGTGCGAGATCGGCGTGTGGTTGGATACATACGCCCCTTCGTTGGTGGCGTTCACTATCTCCCCCAGAGTCCAAATGGCTGTGGAGAGATAGATGAGCACGACGTTTTTGGAAATGCCGACCATGCCGAACCCGACGGCGTAGAAGGCTCCGGCCAAGGCCACGGCGTTGATGGGCTTCCAGCGCTTCGTCCAGGCGAGGACGGGCGTCGAGAGGAGGATGACCAGAACGGCGTTCAACGTCATCAAGGTTCCGTAGATGGCGGCCCCGGACTGGCCGAAGAAGGCCTTGGTCTGCAGGGGCAAGGCGAACCTGTGCTGGGCGTAGACGAATCCGTACCAGGTGGTGATGGCCGTGAACGCGAGGAGGAAGGGGCGCGAGAGCAGGGCCTGTACCAGGGTGCCCGAATGGGCTTCCTCTGTCGAGCCGCTCCCTATCGTGGCGTTGATCTGCTCCTGTGTGGGCTTGGTCTCGGGGACCTTCATGGCCATGATACTGATGCCCGCGAGAGCCGCGGCCGCGTTTCCCCAGAAAAGCCAGGATGTGGCGTGCTCGAAGAGGAATCCCGCTATGAGCGATCCGATGGCGAAGCCCACGTTGTGGCCCAGATAGCTGAGCGAAAAAGCCGTACGCCTGTTATCCGGTGTAGTGAGGTCGGTCATCATAGCCGAGCGGGCTGGATCGGTGATTCCGTCGAAAAACACCGAGGCGATGATGAGGAAGGGGACGTAAGGGGCGAAGGCCGCGAAGCCACAGGGGATGAAGAGAGCAGCCGAGATGACCTGGGTAGCGACCATGAGCCGCTTCCTTCCCCACCTGTCGGCGAGCTTTCCCCCGATGAAGTTACCCGGTATGTAGATGAGAGATATGATGAGAAGATAGGTGCCTGTCTGCGTCTGGGTCATGTTCTGCTTGCTAGTGAGATAGAGCGTCATGAAGGGGAAGACGAACATGCCGATGGAGTTGACAACGGTGACTATGAGGAGAGTATAGAGTGGCTTGGGAAGGCCGGAATACAGCCGTATTATCTTGGCAGCCCTGGAGCCAAGCGCGGAGAGCCGATTTTTTTCGTTCTTTTCGGTGGTGCCCATAATCCGATTCTATTCGCACGGTGTGCGCTTACGTTCCGCGTCCGTCTCGCTACAAGGACGCCCGAGGCGCCGATGTGGGGAAGGTGGCGGTCAAGGGTCGGGCCTGCGGGGCTCGACATGTGTGCGCGGTATGCTTGGGCTGGAGTGAAGGGGTGGTGTCGCTCTGAGCCCTAAGCAGCGGCGCGCGGAGTATACGAGCGTACGATGACTATCACTGCTTTGGCTCCTTTGGCTAAAATTAGGAAAATAATGGACGATTCCCCTGGGTCTTGTCAAGACGATGGCCGATATTTGGATTGCGCGGAGGTTTTCATGGACAAGATTCTGTTCGCCGAGGCAGATGCCCGGCTCGATACCATCGTTCCCGGGAAAGTGACGAGGAAGATCAAGGCCTACGGCCAGAAGACGATGATGGTTGAGGTGTATTTCGAAACCGATGCGGTGGGCTCGGAACACAGCCATCCGCATGAGCAACTCTCCTACTGCCTCGAGGGGGAATTCGAATTCAGGATATCCGGAAAGGCGATGAAGGTGGGCGTTGGCGATACGATCCTTGTCCCCGGCGGGGCTGCCCACGGGGTTACCTGCCTGAAGAAAGGACGGCTCCTCGATGTCTTCTCGCCTCCCAGGGAGGATTTTCTAGCCCGGTCTTGAAACGGGCTGTTGAAGGGAGCCGACTGCCTGGCGGAAGGTGTTCGGACATGGCTGGTTTCACGAGCCATCGCAGGAGTATTATTTCACCATGAAAGGAATCATAGTCGCCGCAGGCTACGGCACCCGCTTCCTGCCCGTCACTAAGACAGTCCCCAAAGAGATGCTCCCCGTGGGCACCAAGCCGAGCATCGCCTACATCGTGGACGAGTTCGTAGCTTCGGGCATAGAGGACATAATTATCATATCCTCGCGCAGGAAAAAGGCTCTCGAGGATTATTTCGACAGGGAGATAGAGCTGGAGACCCTCTTCGAGCGCGAGGGCAAGCTCGACAAGCTTGCCATGATCAGCCCGCCGAAAGCGAGAGTGTCGTTCGTGCGCCAGGAGCGCATGCTGGGAACGGGCCACGCCCTTCTCCAGGCCAAGAACCTGGTAGGAGACGAGCCCTGCGTAGTCGCCTATCCTGACGACCTCCATGTCGGCAATCCTCCTCTCGCTCTCCAGCTCGTGGAAATCTACGAGAAGACGGGAAAGTGCGTCCTAGCCACCATCTTCGAGCCTGGGGACGTATCCCGCTACGGCATTGTCGATCCCATGCCCGATGGGGTGGGCGTGAGGGGGTTTGTGGAAAAGCCGCCCCGGGGTTCGGAGCCGAGCCACGAGGTGTCCATAGGCCGATACCTCTACACCCCCGAGTTTTTCCACAAATTAGAGGAAGGCTGGGCGAGCCATGGCGAGGGCGAGTATTTCCACAGCTACGCCCTGGGCAGAATGATAGAGGAAGGCAAGGTTGCGTATCGGAGAGTGGTCGGCACGCGCCTGGATACGGGCGATCCTGCGGGGTATCTGGAAGCTGTCCTGCGCAACGCCTCCAACGATCCCGCCTTGCGGCCCACCCTCGAGAAGTTCTTGTCCCTCAGTCGACCGTGATGGACTTGGAAACGTTCTTGGGCGCGTCCGGATGGACTCCATGGGCCGGTATTCCCCAGGAATCGAGCCACTCCATCTTCTTGACTGAAATCCTGTAGGCCAGGTACTGGAGGGCTATAGCCGCCCCGAAGGCGAAAATATGGCTATCCGGGCTATGCGGTATCTCAATGTAGTAGGATCGGTAATCCGTCCTGCCCGCGGGGACTCCTTCCGCTGCTAGGGCGAGATCCTGCCTACGCTCGGCCACGAGGAATATCTCAGCTCCGCGTATCTTGTGGGTGTGTATCTGGCTTATGGTGATGCGCGCGTCGCGGTCGTCTGGGGGACATACGAAGATCAGAGGATAGGCCTGGAAAAGCTCCTCGACGAGGGCCTGGGGGGGGATCTGGGATCGCGCAGGGCTCTTGGCCAAACCAGCCATGAAGGGCGCGAGGTCGGATAGCGAAAGAATGGTGTTCTTTCCGAGAATGGTGTTCGGTCCGTGCTTGAACTCCACGGTGTCGCATCCTTCCGTGTGGTTGAGAGCCACTTCCCTGATTTTCAAGGCTCCTTCCTTGGCCACTCCCAGCATCCCGGTGCCGAGGATATGTATGGAAGACCTTCGATAGAGGCGTTCGGCGCATTCATCCAAGGATCGGGACGCCGTGGCTAGGGTTTCGCGGACGAGCTTGCCGATAGAGGCGAATTTTCGGCGGAGCTCCCGCTCGGGCAGGGCCATGCCCGCGGCGACGAGGTAGAGCACCGCCATCTGGCAAATGAAGGACTTGGTGGCCGCCACGGCGATCTCGGGGCCGCAGAGCAGGGGAAGGTAGAAGTCCGAGAGCTCCTGGGGCATCCGGGAGTTCTCGTTGTTGACGATGCATGCCCTGCGAACGGAGGGGCGGGCTGCCTTGGCGTCCAAGAAGATGTCGACCAGATCCTTCGTCTCGCCCGATTGGGACACGCCTATGAGGAGATCCTCGTCCTTGAGGCAGGCGAGGTACAGCGAACGGAATATGCCGGGCGTGCATGGAAATACAGCCAGGCGGGGCAAGGATGCGAAGAAGCTTCCCGATGCGAGGCAGGCGTGATAGGAGCTTCCCGAGGCTACGAGGAATACCCTGCCCTTGGATGTTGAAGCCTCCGCTATGGCGTTCTTCAGCTCGCCCAAATAGCGTAAGACGACTCTGCGCTTCCTCCAGACGAGGACCTCGTCCATGAGGGCGAGATCGTCTGCCGCTTTGGAGTCCATGATTTCCGGTTTCGGCGCGAAGCCTTCCGACTTCGACAGCTCCTCCAGAAGGCTCGCCTCGTCGGAGAGGTAGGTTGTGCGAGGCCGGGGCTTCTTGCCCAGAGCTTCTATCCTGGCAGAGAGGGCGGCCCAGGAGGGTGATGCGAACACGCTTCGTGCGCCTTCGGCCAGGCTCTCTCCACCGAAGCGCGCCGAAAGTCCCGAAAAGGCGTCCGCTGCTTCCTTGCACTCGTCCTTCTTCTCCTCGAATACGGCGGAAAGCCCATCGTCGTTTTCGTCTCGGAAATAGTACCGCTGGATTTTATCCAGATCCTCAGCGCATCCCATGATCTCTTGCTCCATGAAATGCCGGTATTCCGGCTTCAGTTCGGTATCCTCCACGGATAGCTTGGAGCGCTTGAGCCGAGGACGGTTGAAGCCCGCGTTCCCCCTGAGATTGAACACGAGGTAGGAATCGTGCGTGAACCACATTCCCTCCCCCTCCGCCAAGGGGATGAGGAGTGAGGTTTTAGAGAGTACCGAGGTGAGATCGCTGGATACGAGAATGAAGCTTCCCTCTGAATCGGCGCCCATACCAGCGTAGAGGGAGGATCCGGATTTCATGGCGAAGACGCCTGGAAGCCGGGGATCGGCAATGATGGCCGCATACGAGCCTTCCAGGAGGGTTTCGGTCTTCTTGATAGCGTCCACCATCCGCAGCACGGAATCGGGAACCCCTTCTCTGAGGCCAGAAGCAGCATAGGCCTGTCTCAGGCTGGCCAGATCCGAACTCGCGAGGCGGGAATTCGCCTCGTAATACTCCTCGACCATATGGACGAGCACTTCCCCGTCGTTGTCTGATACGACGCCATGGCCCCGGGTAGAAAGCCACGCCTTGAGTGAATCGGTGTTGGAGATGTTGCCGTTGTGTGCGCCGACGAGTTCGGATTTGCACTCGACATGGTGGGGCTGGCTGTTGGCGTCCGTCACTGCGCCGTACGTGGCCCAGCGCACCTGGCCTAAGAAACGCTGCCCCGAGAGGTTTGGGATGCCCAGCGCCGGGCAGACGCTAGATGGGGCGCCGACCCGCTTCCTGAGGATTACCGAAGCATTGGAGCAGATGAATGCCGCGCCCGTTGAATCGTAGCCCCGGTATTCAAGGCGCCGGAGCAGAGATTCCGCTTCGCGGCCGAGCCCGGGGTTTTCCTGGCCGTAGACGAGGGAGACAATACCGCACATCCTGCGCCTCCGCTTTCGATTATACCACGGCTTTTCCTTGTCGAGGCCCGGAGGCTATAGTGGGGCATGCCCATTTCTCCATATGAATCACGATACCGGGTGAGAGGTTTCGACTGCGGCTACGGTGGTCCCTTTCGGCCGCTCGCCTTGGCCAATTTCTTCCAGGAAGCGGCAGGCGACCACGCGAGCGCCCTGGGGATTGGTATGGAAGCCATGTTCGCGAACCGAAGGACCTGGATGCTCTCCCGGCTGGACATAGAGGTGTCGGCCCTGCCCGCGGCGGGCCAGGATGTCGTGGTGAGGACATGGCCGGCGGGCACGAGCCGCCTCTTCGCCAACCGCTATCTGCAGATGGAAGACGATTCAGGCCGAGTTCTGGCGGGAGCTCTCTACCAGTACCTCATCGTCGACCTGGATTCCCGGAGGCCCGTGCGGCCCGAGCGCATCCTCGATCCTGGCCTCGTCTGCGACCTTCCGCCTCCCTTCCCCGATCTGTCATGCGGCTTGGATGCAATTGATGGATTCTCCCTGGCCGAGCTCGCGGCAATGCCACAACGGATTTCAGTGACAGCTTCGCGAAGCCACATAGACCACAACGGCCACGTGAACAACGCCTATCTGCTCGATTGGCTCTGCGAAGCGGGGGCGGCCGGGACGGAGGCCTCTCCTGCTTGGGCAGGGGCACCACCGGATGACGGGACTCGAACACAGCCGGCCCTCGCAAGGCTCAAGCTCGATTTCGTCGCGGAAGCTCGGCGCGGCGACAGCATCAGAGGCCTTTCATTAGAGACCGAGGATCCCTGGATGGGACGGGGGACGAGGACGGCCTTGTTCAGAGGAGGGGATTTGCTCGCGAGAGCCTGGGTGCGCTGGGCTACCTCGTGTTGACCGCCGGTTTTTGCCCATGCAATTCTGGGCATATGATACCCGAGAGAGTGCGCAAGGTTTTGGACAGCGCGGGCTTGAAAGCGCTGGAGTTCGAGGAGGGATCGACGCCGACTGCGGAGACGGCGGCGGATAAAATTGGCGTCCACGTGGGTCAGATAGCGAAGAGCCTTCTTTTCCGCGGTTCCTCGGGCAGGGTAGCCTTGATCGTCTGCGCTGGCGACAAGAAGGTGAACTCGGGACGGCTCAAGCGGCTGTGCGGCGAAAAGATGTCGATGACGGGTCTGGAGGAGACATTCGAGCTGACGGGATTCAAGCCCGGGGGAGTATGTCCTTTCGGGGTCGAGGGCATAGATATTTACATAGACGATAGCCTAAAGGTTTGGGAGACCATCTATCCCGCCGCGGGCACCAATTCGACCGGCGTACCTGTGACATACGAAGCGCTCATGTCGGTTACACGAGCAAAGACCTGCTCCGTATGCGATCCGGCTGTCGGCATCAGCGCTTCCTAGCCTCGATCCCCAGCATCTGCAGCAGGAACATGCCCACATCGTCCGTGCCCGGCTCCATGGCCAGGTGCTCGAGATTTTTCTTGTACTTCTCCAGCTCCGTGCCCGACATGAGACGCTTTACCAAATCTACGAAGGCCGGAAGGGTGGGGCTGTACCAGCCTATCTTGTACTTCATGGCGAACTGGATGATGTATCGGTCGTTATAGGTGGCCCACTCGGTGAAGATGAAGGGCTTGCCGAGGAAGATAGCCTCCATGGCCGTGGAGGCGCCCGCCTTGCCCACGATGACGTCAGATAGGCACATGAGCTCGTTCATGTTGTCGACATATCCCAACGAGGCGAGTTTTGTCCTGGACTTGATGTTCCGCTTGAGATTGTCGAAGCGGCGCTTTGTGGACTTGTTCTTGCCCGCTACGACGATGAGGTTCACCGGCATCTGGCTCAAGTAGAGAAGCTCGGCGTAAAAGTAGATCTTGCCGATCCCCTGGCCTCCGGCTGAGATGAGGAGCGTGATGCGCCCGGGATCCAGGCCGAGGTCTCCTATGAGGTTCTTGCATGCCGGCCTGTCGAAATTGAAGAAGCTTTTCTTTATCGGGAAGCCTATCTCGTGGATTATCTCCGGCCGTACTCCGTGTTCGAGAAGCCTTTGCCTGGATTCCTGGGAAGCCACGAGGAGGGCGTCAGCGCCCTCGTTGGCCCACCAGGTGTAGCCGTCGAAAGGATCGACGATGTAGGCCACGACCTTGAAGTTCTTGCCCAGGATCTCCCTGGCCTTGACGGCGATGTAAAGCGGAAGAGGATGGGTGGCGAAGACCATGTCGGGATTGTAGTGGTCGATATAGTCTATGCCCTTGACCACGCATTCCCTGAACAAGACATCCATCACCTTGCCCGACTTCTTGCCCGCAGCCTCGATGAGGAGGTAGCCGATGCGTGCCGAGATGGGGAAGGCGAGCGCGAAATCCCAGGATTCCTTGATGGCGAGGTCCTCGCGATAGGCGCCGCTCGCCTTGGCGAAATCCACGACCTCGGCTGATACCGCCCCGGGCGCCAGCTCGTCGAGGGCTTCCTTGACGGCTATGGCGGGGGATTTGTGGCCGAAACCCACTTCCATCATGGCTATGAGGATTTTTTTCTTTTCCATCAACTACCCCCTGGAATCTTATTCCGCCTAGGGCTAGATCGAGAAAACGCGTCCCGTTTTCTGGTCAGAGAGCTTTCTTCGCAGCCTCGAGTGCTCCGACGTAGTTCGGTTCCTGGGCGATCTCCGGAACTTGCTCTGTGTAGACGACGGTGTTGTTTCGATCCAAAACGACTACGGCGCGGGAAAGCAGTCCCGCGAGGGGGCCGTCTATCATGGCGCAGCCCCAGGATTGGCCGAAGTCCCTGTTCCTGAGCTCGGAAAGGGGGACGACGGCTTCTATGCCCTCGGCTTCGCAGAAACGCTTCTGGGCGAAAGGCAGATCCCTGCTCACGGTGAGGACGACGACGCCGCCCAGTCCCTGGGCGGCCTTGTTGAATGCCCTCGCGCTCGCCGCGCAGACCCCGGTATCCAGGCTCGGCACGATATTCACAATCTTGACCAGGCCATCGAAGGCGGAGAGGCCGACATCGGAGAGGTCGCCTTTGGTTAGCGTAAAGCCGGGCGCCTGTGCGCCGACATGTGGCAGGGTGCCCGACGTGCGCACCGCTCTGCCTTTGAAAGTTATGTTAGCCATGGTCTGGGGTACCTCCTGATATCTATGACCTATAGTGTAGCGATCGGAGAGCTTTTCGGCAAACTTACATCTCATAGGGGAAGAGCATGGATTGCTTGTCCTGGAGTCGCTTACGCACCGCATCCGCTATGCAAGCCAGGTCCTTCGAATCCTGGACGAAATCCAAGCGGTCCCCCGGAACCGTGAGAACGGGGGCGAGGGTGAAGGAGGCGATCCATTCTTCGTAGAGGCGATTGAGGCCTTCTAGGTAATGTTCGGGTATACTCGACTCGAAATCCCTGCCGCGCTTGGCGATACGCCGCGTCAAGGTGGGGACGGAAGCGCGCAAGTAAATCACGAGATCGGGAGGGGGGAGTATCGACGCCAGGGTGGCGTAGAGCTCCCGGTAGGTATCCCATTCCTCGAGGCTCATGGCGCCTTGTTCGCGCAAGTTCCGGGCGAAGACCTCGGCGTCCTCGTAGAGAGACCTGTCCTGGACCACGGACCGGGGATCGTGCATGAGCTCTCGGTGAGCCTTGGCGCGCGAAGCGAGGAAGAATACTTGCGAATTGAAGGCCCAGCGCTTCATGTCAGAGTAGAACCTGGAGAGAAAGGGGTTTTCGGCGACCGGTTCGTAGTATGGGACGAAACCCAGCTTTTCCGCCAAAAGGCCGACGAGGGATGATTTGCCAGCACCTATGTTCCCGGCGAGCACGATGTACTTCTTCATTATCCGGGTTCTTCCTCCCTCTAAGATTCCCCACCTACCCTAAACGGGCTGTTCCCTAATTTCAAGCCGCCCGGAAGTGAAACGAGAGACGGCCTCGTTTGTTCGAGACGGAGTAGGCCAGACCTCGAAGGAAATGGTATATTGTACGCTACGCCGAACGGAGAGGGCGGTATGCCGCGTGCCGAGGCGTTTCGACGACAGAAAGGAGAAAGCATGAAATTGTCGCATACCACGGGAATTTTCTCGCGCAGCGCCTTCCTCCTGGCGATTTTCGCCATAGCGTGCGCCTTCGCCCCCGCTGCCCAGGAAGCCGATGCCGCTAGCTCGGCTTCGGAGTACACCGAGGATGCGACTGCCCCGGGCGCGCAAGCCGCTCCGGCCACCACGGCCGCTCCCGCGGCGATCCATGCGGCAGAGCCTCTGCAATTCTATGAGGACGCGCCCGAAGCCGACCGCAAGGCCGTGGAGACTTCGCGAGTCCTATCGGGAGAAGGCAAGTGGCTCAGCGCCTGGAAAAGCCTCGCCGAATACGACGCCGCAGGAGCCAATCCATGGATCCTTGCCGAAAAGGTGAGGCTCGCCGCAAAGGGCTATGCCCAGACCATGATGCACATGGTATTCGCCTTCGCCGACCTGGCCGAGGGCGAGGATCTCGAAAGCCTGCGTCAGGGCGTTCCCGAAGACCTGGAACCAGTCGAGTTCAACCCGGCCGAGTCGGCCTCCGCCATTGAGAAGAGCGGGGAAGCCATGCCAGCCGTCCTCTCCCTGGCCTTGGGCGATTTCTACTTCGACGTGTGGACTCTCTACCAGGGTCAATGGATGCAGGAGGATGCGGCTATCCTCGGCATGGCCGCGGAATACTATGAACGCGCCTTCGCCTACGATACATTCACGGCCGAAAGCCTGACGAAGCAGTCCGATGTCCTAGTTGCTCTCCAAAGGCTCGATGCAGCCGAAGCCGTGGTGAAGAAGGGTCTGGAATTGGAGCCGGGTTCGGTACCGCTCAGCTTGAAGCTAGGCGACATACTCCTCGGACAAGGCCGCAACGCCGAAGTGTATCTCCTCGCGGACAGCCTGGTAGCGGCGGCATCGGCGCCTGGAGCGGGAGCCGGGCTCGGAGCCCAGGCCTACATCCTCGGCATCAAGGCAGGCCTCGCCGCCCTCGACAGGGAAGGCGTGGAAAAATACCTGGCGGGATACGAAGCATCCTTCCCGGGCGAGATCATGCCCGGTTTGGTGCGTCATCTCGTGCTTGTACGGCTGGGCGACGCAGCTGGCGCCGATGCCGCCGCCGACGCTGTCACTGCCGCCTTTCCGGGCAACCCCGATGTCATCCGCTCCATACTCTCCACCTGGCTTTCCGTCCAGGACGCTGTTTCGGGGTTCAGGTATCTCGACCGTTCGCTTGCCAAAGAGCCCCAGGGCGAAGCAGCGGCCGCGCTCTATTTCTACCGCGCCCTCCTGGGCGCCGAGACTGCCGCAGAGGTGGGCGGCATCGAAGCCGCCCTCATCGATCTGGCTAAGGCCGAGGAGTACTT
>DATCUA010000122.1:0-2624 GCA_036567645.1 Rectinemataceae bacterium
GCGGCGGTAGCGCCACCATTGGCGGCGCCGCTTCCGCCCGCTACGGGGCTGGCAGACTCCGCCGGCTGAACCGTGGACTGGATCAGCACCAATGGAATCCTTCCCTTGACGCGGAGCTCTGGCTCGAGCCCCGTCCAGGCCTTGGCAGCCGACAGCGCCACGGGGATGGCCAATGCGACCACTATGATGCGCGCTATTCGTTTCGATCGCATCGTCTATCCCCCTATAACCTTATACTGGTTCCTTGGCGGCCTCGGCTCCGGCTATATAGCCCTGGGCGAAGCATCGCGCCAACCCGTGTTGACTGCATCCAGCCGCAGACTCGCCGCCGCAGTACAGGCCGGGGATCACCTCTCCGTCCATGTCCATGACCTGGCACTTCATGTTGATGCGCAGACCGGCATAGGTATCGTGGACCGTTATCGTGGCCCATGCGGCGTAGAAGGGGCCGACTTCGATCTTGTACTGGGGCTTCGGCTTGTCGAAGTCCTCATCCACGCCCTTGTCCACGAAGGAGTTGTACCTGGCCACCGTGGCCTCCAGGTTGGCCGCTGGCATCTTGACCTTCTGATAGGGGCAGGCTGAGATCTTTTCGGCCAGCTCGGCCAGGGTAGGGGCGCTGAAGAAATACTCAGGATGGGTGGAGGTGCCGTCGATGACCCACTTTTCGCGCTTCACGGCTTCGGCGTCGAAAATGGCCCACTGGGGTCCGGCCGAGTAGTCGGGCGCTGTAGAGCCCTCATTCATAGCCAATGCCGCGTCGGGATAGTTCATCGGCTTGTACGTGATCTTCTGGGCGTTGCGCCAGTCGCCGTGGTTGTAGGGCTTCAGGAATCCCTCGGTAGTGCCGTTGGGATAGCCGTCCTCCATCTCGTTGTAGAAGCGCTTGCCCACTTGGTTGACGATGATGGCGTCCTGCCAGCTGCGCATGTTCAAGCCCGTGGCCTTGACTTTGCCGAAGATCGGCGACTTGGGGGTCCAGCCCACGTAATTGGTCCTGGTGCCGACTATGGGCCGCTTGCGCAAGGCTCCGTTGCGGTCGAAGGTCTGGTTGGCAGTGCCCCAGAGAGTGGCGCCTATGGCCATGGCGGCGAGCTCGCCCGATGCGTCCTGCGGAGAGTACTCTCCGCCGGCCAAGGGCATTTCCTCGGTGAGGCGGGGATCGAACATCCTGCGGAAGTTGACGTGGCCCGTGCTTCCGCCCGTGCCTATGACCACGGCCTTCTTGGCCCTGACCGCGACCTTGGGCAGGGAGAGCTCGATGTTCCCGTCCGAGCGGAAGCTCTTCAAGGGCGTAGAGCTACCGGGGAGGATGGTCGGGGTATAGGAGGCTTCTACTCCTATGACGCGGCCGGAAAGGACCTTCTCCCTGAAGATGGTGTCCATGTGGTAGTTGAGGAGAAACTTCACGCCGGCCTTCCGGGCCGCGTCCTCGAGGGCGCGCATGAGGCCGGTGCCGCCTGCTCCGGCGGGGCTTTCCAGGCTCTGGCCCTTGGTCCAGACGCAGTGGTGTTCGCGCTTGGCCGATATGCCCACGGCATGGCCTCCCGAATTGTCGGGCGCCTTGTCCACGAAGGGGGCTCCGCAGGCGAGGAGGAACTCGAAGGTGGCGGCGCCGTTGTCGGCTATGGCGCGCTGGACAGCCCTGTCGTTGTAGCGGTATTCGGGCATGCCATTGACTTCTACCACCGACCAGTCCGTGAGATCCTTGAAATAGGTGTCGGGGTCGTCCTGGATCCCGTATTTCTTCTGGAAGCTCGTGCCGCCGCCCAGGGGGACGTTGCCGCCCGAAATTATGGCGTGGCCGCCGATATCGTAGTTGGTATCGATGACGAGGACCGAGGCTCCCGCCTGGGCGGCGCGGATAGCAGCCGGAAGGCCTGTTGCGCCGGCGCCGAGCACGACTACGTCGGCTTCGAGATCCCATTTCTTGGGCACGTCGGCGGGGGTGGGCTTGGGTTGAGCCTGGGCGGGCGCAGGCGCCGCCTGGGCCGCAAGGGGCTGAGCTATGGCGGTTCCGGCCACTACGGCCACGCCGGTTCCGACTATCTTTACGAAATCCCTGCGGCTGATCCCTTGTTTCTCTTGATCCTGCATACATCCTTCCTGTATGGAGAAATCGCACACTCGAGCCGATGACATCGGCCTGGAGGGCATTGCGCAGGGTCCTCGGTCAGGCCCCAGCGTTGAAAAGTGCGCTCGAAATGCAGAGTAAAATGGTATTCTATAATTGTCAATCGATAACGTTTTACCTTTTTTGTACCAAACCCTGACATCCCGCCGATCTCTCTAGACACGAACGCATATACGAAATACGTTTCGTATATACAAAGAGGCAACCGATGGTGATCGATAGTTCGGCAGTCATCGCCACTCTCTTCGCAGAGCCTGAAACCGATGCCTTTCTCGAGGCCATGGCTCGGCCCGGCAGAAAGTACATGAGCTCCGTAAACAAACTCGAGACCATGATCGTCGTCGAAGCGAAGAAAGGTCCCAAAGGCTCGGAAGCCCTGGCCAGGTTTCTGGCAGCCGCCGGGATCGAGGTTCTGCCATTCGACTCGAGTCAATCGGAGATAGCTATGGCCGCCTGGCGCCGTTTCGGGCGCGGAAGACATCCCGCGGGA
>DATCUA010000123.1:0-5856 GCA_036567645.1 Rectinemataceae bacterium
ACAGGCTCGAGCTCGAGGATGGGGCGACCATCTCCTTCCACCACCACCTGCGCGATGGCGACCGGCTTGTCTGCGAAGTGCTGGACCGGCTCGCGGCCCGAGGACTCAGAGGCCTCACCTTGGCTCCCACCGCCCTTTTCCCCGTCCACGACGCCCTCCTGCCCCACATCCGCTCGGGGCTTATTGCCAAGGTGGAGGGATCCATGAACGGGGCCATAGGCGCCGCCTGTTCCCGGGGCGAAATGAAAGGCGCTTGCGTGCTCAGATCCCACGGGGGCCGTCAGCGCGCTGTGGCCGAGGGGGAGCTCGCGATCGATGTCGCCTTCATAGCCGCTCCCTGCGCCGATCCCTTCGGCAACGCCAACGGGCGAAGGGGGAAGTCCGCCTGCGGTCCCTTGGGCTACCTCAAGCCGGATTCGGAAGCCGCAAACAAGGTGGTCGTAGTGACGGACGGGCTCGTGCCCTATCCCTGCTTCCCCCGCTCGATCGACGGGGCCAACGTGGACTACGTGCTCGAGGTTGAGAGCATCGGCGACCCATCCAAGATCGTCTCGGGAACGACCAAACTCACCCGGAGCCCGGTCCAGCTGATCATAGCCGACCTCACCGCCCGCTTCGCCGAGGCCGCGGGTATCTTGAAAGAAGGCTTTTCCTTCCAGGCGGGGGCTGGAGGCATTTCCCTCGCGGCCACGATAAAGCTGGCCCAAAGGATGCGCGCCTTGGGAGTGAGGGCCGGCTTCGCCCACGGCGGCGGCACCAAGGTCCTGGTGGACCTCTTGCGGGAAGGCCTGCTCGGGGCTATCGTAGACCTCCAGAGTTTCGACCTGGATGCCGTGCGCTCCTGCGCGGAGGATCCTCGGCATATCGAGTCAGATCCCTACGCTTCCTACGGGCCGCGCTCCGCAGGCTGCGTGGCCAATATGCTCGATCTGGCCATTTTGGGCGGCACGGAGGTAGACCTGGATTTCAACGTAAACGTCAACACCCATTCAGACGGCCTTCTCCTCCACGGGACGGGGGGCCATACGGACGCGGCATCTTGCGCCGCCTGCACCGTGGTGACGGCTCCTACTTTCAGAAAGCGCATCCCCGTCCTGAGGGAGAGGGTCACTACCCTCACCTGCCCCGGCGAGGTCGTCGATGCCGTGATCACCGAGCGGGGCATTGCGGTCAACCCGAGGCGGCGGGATATCCTGGACAGGATCAAGGGTTCGGATCTTCCACTCGTCGACCTTCCGAGCCTCATGGAAGAAACCCACGCCATCACCGGAATCCCTCGGGAACCTCGTTTCACGGATAGGGTCGTTGCCCTGGTGCAGTGGAGGGACGGCTCGGTGATCGACGTCGTGCGCGGCGTGGAGGGCTGATCTAGAGGGATGCTGCTCACCATTTCGGTCATCCTGGTATTCCTCACCCTGAGCGCCACGATATTCAGGCGCTTCAACCTTCCCCTCATCATCCTCGCCCTGGCCATAGGCATCATCTTCGGCTCCGATGTCACGGGTCTCGTCTATTTCGACGACGCCGTCCTGACCAAGCGCGTAGCCGATCTCGCCCTCGTGTTCGTCCTTTTCGCCGGTGGCTACAGCATACAGCGCGCCGAGCTCAAGCCCGTACTCGCTCCCACCATGACCTTGGCCACACTCGGCGTCCTTATGACGATCGGCATTACCACCATCATCCTGCGCTTCGTAGGCGGCTGGGATTTTTCACGCTCCCTCCTCGTCGCAGTCGTCATCTCCTCCACGGACGCCTCCGCGGTATTCTCCATCCTCAAGAACCACGCGGTGCAGAGACGGCCTTCCTCGATTACCGAAATAGAGTCGGCTGCAAACGACCCCATGGCCATCGTCTCCACGGCCTTCGTCGTCAAGTTTCTTTCGGGAGCCGGCATAGAGGCATGGCGATCCGTCCTCGAGCTCCTCTGGCAGATGGGAGGAGGCTTGGGCCTGGGGCTTGCCGTAGGCTGGGCGGGGAGCCTGCTTTTCAGGAAGATCAGGGATGTCGAGACCGGCTACTACTACCTTCTCCTGGTGGGAATAATCCTGGCGAGTTACGGAGTGGCCGACACCGTCGGAGCGAGCGGCATGCTTTCGGCCTTTTTTGCGGGCTACTTCCTGGGCAACCGCAAGTTCCCTTTCAAGTCATCGCTCTCTTCTTTCGTGTCTGCCCTCTCTTTCATGGCGAATGCGGGGCTCTTCATCCTCCTCGGCCTCCTCATGTTCCCCCGCTCCCTCGGGAAAGTATGGGGCGCGGGCCTTCTTGTGTTCATCGCCCTGAGCTTCGTCTCCAGGCCGATTACAGTATTCCTCTGCACGGCCTTCCGGAAGATTCCGCTCAAGGAAAAGGTTTTCATCAGCTGGAGCGGAATGCGCGCCTCAGTCCCCATAGTCCTCGCCACCTATCCCTTGGCGGCGGGCCTGGATCCCGGCCACGAGATACTCAACATAATCTTCGTAGCCGTGTGCCTCTCCCTCCTGGTGCAGGGGACCAGCATAGGCTGGCTCGCGGGCAAGCTGGGCCTGCGGGTAAAGAAGCCTCTGGTTCCCAAGCAGAAGATGGAGCTGGTGACAGTTCACGAGACGAAGTACGAGCTGGTGGAAGTATTCGTGGATCCCGAACGGTACTCCGGGGAGAGGAAGCTGTCCGAACTCGATTTGCCAGCCGAGGCCAATGTCACTATGATAGCCAGGAAAGACAGGATGCTCGTGCCCCGGGGCCAGACTTCGATAAAGCCGGGCGATGTCCTGACTCTCCTGGTGGAACAAGACAAGGCGGAAGACGCCGCATCGGGGGTGCTGGCGGGCTTCGAACGCATCTGAAGTCCGCGGAACCCGATCCGACTGCAGAAGGAGCTTCGCATGGCGAAAGAGCACAAAGAGGGCGCGTATTGGGTATCCGCCTATAATTTCAAGCAGGAAGTCCTCTCCTCCAGGAAGGATCCGCCCAAGGTCCTCATCCACGACGCGACGCTCAGGGACGGCGAGCAGACCCCGGGCGTGGTCTTCAGGAAGGATGACAAGGTCAGGATAGCCAAGGCCTTGGCTGCGTTGGGAGTGGACAGGATCGAGGCCGGGATGCCGGCCGTCTCTTCGGAGGACTTCGAAGCCATCGTAGAGATTGTGTCCCTGGGCCTGAGCTCCAAGGTCTTCACCTTCGCGCGGGCCATGAAGGAGGATGTGGACCAGGCCCTGGCCTGCGGGGCGTCCGGAGTTGTCATCGAGGTACCCATCGGCTGGCCCAAGCTCCTCCACCAGTTCAAGTGGACCTGGGAGGACGTGGTTCGCAAGACCGCGCCCGTCATCGAGTACGCCAAATCCAAGGGCCTGTACGCGGTTTTCTTCCCCTACGACGCCACCCGCGCGCGGGAGGAGGATCTGGATGCCATGT
The DNA here is from genome assembly GCA_036567645.1 of Rectinemataceae bacterium. Lineage (GTDB taxonomy): Bacteria > Spirochaetota > Spirochaetia > Treponematales > Rectinemataceae > JAPLSO01. Next base: position 3,391 of record DATCUA010000123.1, read on the forward strand.
TCGAGTTCATCATGCGCGAGTCGCCTCCCGATTCGGTCGGCCTGGTCGATACGATGGGTTGCGCCTCTCCCGAAGCTATCGCCTATCTCGTGCGCAAATACAAGGATTTGACGGGCTTGCCCGTGGAAATCCATACTCACAACGATTTCGGCATGGCCGTGGCCACGGAGCTGGCGGCCGTGGGGGCGGGGGCGGAGGTTGTGCATTCATGCGTCAACGGCCTGGGAGAGCGCACGGGCAACGCTCCCCTCGAAGAACTCGTCCTCGGCTTGGAACTCCTCTACGGACGCTCGACAGGGTGCGATCTTAAGGCCATCCCTGCCCTCTCCAGCCTCGTCTCCGAGCTGAGCGGCCTTCCCATTGCGCGGAACAAGCCCATAGTTGGAGAGGAGAACTACACGCGGGAGTCGGGTATTGGCGCCAATCTCGTCGTCGAGAATCCCTTGGCGATGTTCGCCACCCATCCTGCCTTGTTCGGCAGGAAGGGCAAGATTGTCCTGGGCAAGAAGAGCGGCAAGCCCTCCATCGTGTACAAGCTCAAGGAGCTCGGCCTGGGCGAGAGGAGCGAGGAAGAGCTGGCAGCGATCCTAGCCGAGGTCAAGCGCCTGGGCAACGAGAGGCGAAGGCTTTTGGACGATGGAGAGTTCGCCGCCATAGTCGATTCGGTTCATCGGGCCTAGGGGGAATGGGGGGCGCGGGGCGTCCGCCGAGGTTCCCCATGGCGCGCTGGTGGCCACATCGGCCGGCTCAGCTAGCCTTCGCTCCACATAGGCACCTCCTAGGCGCCGCCGTGAAGAGCGGGAACCGTTGCCAGTGGAATATGGATCCAGCGCCCTGCAGAGCGCCTCAATCGCCGAAGGCTATCCCCGCAATATCCGACAGGGGCAAGACGATCACCTGGCCGTCCTTGAGGCTGATCCTCATGCTGCCCGCCTTGGCGCCGGATGTACCGAGGGCGCCCGGATTCTTAGCAAGAAGGGATACATCCGGAGCCTCCAGGGCTAGGTCGAATATGGAGATTTCGTCTAGATCGCCTGAAAAGGCTCCTCGCGGGGGGTTCCATCCTATGCCGCCGAGTATGAAATCCACATCGGGGACTACCATCTGGGCTGGCGGGCCTTTGGCCTCGAGGACACCGTCTATGTAGAGGTAGGCTCCTTCCGAGCGCTTGTGGACTGCGGCGACATGGTGCCAGCGCCCGTCGTTGAGGCTGGTTTTGGATACGGCTGTGGCGTTGGAATAGTAGAAACAGAGTTTGTCCTGGGCTCCATAGCCCCATTCCGCGTTGATCATAAACCAGTATCCGTTGAACCCGCCAGCCATATGCCTGCCGAGAAATATCGCTCCCGTGTCCCGGTATCCGGGGGCTGTGCGGAACCAGAAGGATATGCTGAAATCGCCCGAGTAGCCGTAGCCCTTGCCGAGGCGGACGAAGGCATCGTCCTGCCGCTTGAGAGCGAGGTAGGATCCGGATACCCCGCCCGGCTTGATCGAGATCGAGGGAGGCAGGGGGAAGGCCTGGCCTCCGATGGATTCGCGGACGAGGCTACCCGCTTGGTCGAAGGATAAATGCGCGGTAGGGGGCGGAAGCGCCCCTGCCATAGCCGCTAGCGCAAAGACGAGGGCTACCGATAGGACAATGCGTTTCATCGTTTTACCTCCCGTTCCGCCTCAGACGGGGCGCCACAACAAGTATCGCCTTCGGGGACGAGCGGATCAAGATCGAGAGCGCGGGAAAACGCCCCGTATGGGCTTGCCAGCAAGCCTTTCTTTCAGCGGAAGCATGCCGTGTTCAGCCGTTCGAGCCGCCTCCTGAGGCGTGGCCCGAGGGCGCCCGGAGCCATTCTCCATGTCCAGTAGCCGTCTTGTCTCCCTGGGTGGTTCATGCGGCTTTCACCGCCCAAACCGAGGATATCCTGCATGGGGGCGAGAGCGAGGGCGGCCGGGCTGGCCCAGGCCGTGCGCACCATGTTCCAGGCGAAATCCCTCGTGCTTCCCCCAACGTAGGCCAGGGCGCGTTCGGCCTGTTCGGGCGAGGCTTGGGCTAGCCAGCCTGCTGATGTGTTGTTGTCATGGGTTCCCGTGTACACCACCACATTGCGGGGATAGTTGTGAGGGTAGTCTGCGTTATCGGTTCCGGGCTCGAAGGCGAACTGGAGGATCTTCATACCCGGAAAGCCGTACCTGTCCCTGAGTTCATGCACATCCTGGGTCATGAAGCCGAGATCCTCTGCTATGATGGGGAGCTCGCCGAGCGATTCTTCCACCGCGTCGAAGAATCTTCGTCCAGGGCCCCTCTCCCACCTGCCGCCTTCAGCCGTAGAAGCCCGAGCCGGCACGGCCCAGTACTCCGAGAATCCTCTGAAATGGTCTATTCGTACCAGGTCGGCCAGGCTGAATGCGGCTTCTATCCTGGAAATCCACCAGGAATAGCCTCGCTCGGCGTGGGCCTCCCAGTCGTAGAGT
>DATCUA010000124.1:0-2180 GCA_036567645.1 Rectinemataceae bacterium
CCTCGGGAAGGAGTACAGAGTCGTCGAATCCTTCGATCCGCGTTTCATCCCGGGCAGGCAAGCGCACGTGCTCTGCGATGACGGCGCGGTGGGCATATTCGGGGAAATTCATCCTGCCGTGCTGGAGGCGTTCGGTATCGCCATGCCAACGGCGGGAGGAGAATTCGACCTCGACATCATCCTGGGTACGGCGGGACATTAGCCCAGCCTCATGGATCCGTCCCGAGGGCGCCCCGGAATCCCTGGCTAGAATCGGCCGGAGGGTTCCGGGGCGTTCTTCTGTCTGGAGGCTTCAATGCGCATTTTCGCGTTCGAGTCGCTCGGGATGCGAGGCTCTCTAGTAGAGGTCGAGGTGGACATCAGGCGCGGGATTCCTGCGGTCGATATAGTCGGGCTCGCGTCGGCCTCGGTGAAGGAGGCGAGGGAACGGGTGAGGGCGGCTATCCGGAATGCAGGCTTCGAATTTCCCCAGGACAGGCTTCTCATCAACCTCTCCCCTTCGGATCTGCCCAAGGAAGGATCCCGTTACGATCTGCCCATAGCGCTTCGCATACTCGTCTCGTCAGGTTGTCTTCCTGATTGCCAGAACGACATCCTCGCCCTGGGCGAACTCACCCTCCAAGGCGGGATAAACCCCGTGCGGGGGGCCCTGCCGGCCGCGCTGGAATCTGGGAGGCTCGGCATACGGATAGCAATCCTGCCCGATTCCACAGCCCGAGAGTGTTCAGGTATCGAAGGTCTCTCGATATATCCCGCACGGCACCTCGAAGATCTTGCACGCCTCCTTGGTTTCATTCGCGAGGGAAGGTCATGGACGATTGGAGGCGAGGATGCCCCTCTAGCCTCGCGCGTCATTCAAGAAGCCGAGCACGCAGGTGAGGAAGATGCTCGAAACCGAGAAGCTCCTCTGCCCGATTTTTCTGATTATTGGGGCAATCCAGATCTCGTCCGAGCCCTCTGTATAGCTGCGGCCGGCCGGCACAACCTGCTTCTTTTCGGCCCTCCTGGTACAGGCAAAACCATGGCAGTCACGCGCTTGCCTTCCCTTTTGCCAGCCTTGGAGGAGGATTCGGCGCGCGAAGTGGCTGCACTCTGGTCGCTCAGGGGCTGGACGTTCCCGTGGAAGGAAGGTGCGGTTCGGCCGCCATTTCGCTCTCCTCATCACTCGGCCTCGCTGGAAGGCATGGTTGGAGGGGGGAAGCCGCCTGTGCCAGGGGAAGTCAGCCTCGCCCACACGGGACTTTTGTTTTTGGATGAAACTCCCGAGTTCCGTAGGGATGTGCTTCAATCCTTGCGCGAGCCTCTGGAGCGCGAGGCCGTGTCTATAGTGCGAGCAGGACGAAGCCTCTCCTATCCTGCTGATTTCCAGCTTGCTCTTGCGGCGAATTCCTGTCCCTGCGGATACCTGGGAAGCTCAACTCGGCCCTGCCTCTGTTCTCCTCAAGAAATACAGCGCTACTGGAAAAAACTCGGAGGCCCCCTCCTTGACCGGATCGATCTGCGCATACCTGTCAAAGCGCCCGACCTGGCGTCGTTCCGCGTATCGCCGCCTTCACAGGAGGGTCTTGCGAATGCCGTACTACGAGCTAGGGATGCTCAGCGAAATCGCGCTCGATTTGTCGAAACGGAAGAAGGGACGAGCCTGGGACGAGGGGCATTGACCAACGGGAAGCTGGGACCCAGAGAGATAGCGGCCTTTTGCGACCCCGGAAATGCGGGCAGGCTTCTCCTTCGCGAGAGCTTCGAGCGCCGTGGCCTTTCGGCGCGAGCCTGCCATTCGCTTCTGCGCATGGCGCGAACCATAGCGGACATGGAAGGCCGGAAGGACATGCGTTGCGAAGATATGGAAGAAGCCCTCTCGCTGCGGATTTATGGGGAAGGGGATGCTTTCTGGCCAGCATAGGCGCCTTCTCTCGATCGACGCTATGCAGAATCCCCTTAAACCCGTTGACAGGAGTCAAACAAATTAGTACGGTAGGCTCGCTCCGGATGTCCTGTCTGGATACAAGGCGAAGCCAAAAAAATCAAAGGTTTTTTGGAAAATCGCTTGACAGAGAGGGTATGAGTCTGGTAGCTTCATCGAGCGCTCTGGGGGGTACCCTGGGAGCGGGCGCCGGGCCCGAGGGATCGGGGAAGGCGCAGGGATCTGTAACAGGGAATAGGGAAGGGATAGGAAGAGG
>DATCUA010000125.1:0-2518 GCA_036567645.1 Rectinemataceae bacterium
CCTTTCCGGGCGCGGTTTTGAGCGGGACGGGTAGGAGGAAGCCATAGAGGAAAATCCCCTCGGCTGAAGGCAGGTAGAAGCCTTTGGCTCTGGCCGCCAGGAGGCCCGTCGGGCCGATCAGCCTGGCTTCGGCTTCTTCGAGAGGGAAGAGGCTCTCGGCCCAGATCGCGAGAGGTTCGCCGCAGGCGATCGATCCGGGGACGAGGAGGGTTTGGGCTTCAGCACGCCCAGCCAAGCCCGGAGCTATGCAGAAGACGATGGAGGCGACGATGACTGGGAGCCGTGGTCTCTTTCCCATACGATGTATCTATTCTATACTTGCATCATTCCACTCCGCCATCCAGGAGAGCCCCGATGCTGTTTTCCGTAGGCAATGCGATAACCCTCCTCATCGTCCTCCTATTCTTCCTCGTCTACCACCGCCTCACGGCCAACAACAGGTCGCTGGAAAAGGTGAAAAAGCTCGCCGATCGCCTTCAGGAAGAGCTCTCGGGCTATGTGGAAGCCCGCGCCGAAGAGCTCAAGCACTACGGAATCGACCTCGACGTCCAGCAGAAGGCAGCCAAGATAGCTTTGGAAAAGCTCCAGAGCGCCCAAGCCGTGATATCCGAAAAGTCCGAGACTGTCTCCAAGGTTGCCGACAGGTTCAAGGAATACGACGAAGCCCTCTCCCGGCTCATGGACATGACGGCAAAGGTGGATGAAAACCTCGCCCGCATCCAGGAGGAGGCTGTGTTCGCCGAGGGGGTGAACCGCAAGCTCGACCTTTCCAAAAAACAGCTTTCGGCCTTGGAGCGGGAGCTTCCCCTGCTCAGGGAGGATTTTTCCCGCGAGGCTAAGCAGAGCCTGGACGCTTTCAGGGACGGGCTCCTCGACGAGATCGGCGGGTCCCTCTCGGCGGCGAGGTCGGAGCTGGCCGCGGCCCGGGACGAATCATTGCGGGCTCTGGAAGCAGCCAAGACAGCGGGCGCCCTGGTGGAAGCCGAGCTGGGCAAGATCCTCGCCGCGGCTGCCGATAGGGCCGAAGACCTGGAAGACAGGGCCTTCGCCGCACTCAAAGCCGCCTCCGAAGACCGCATCCGCTCGGTCGAGTCGGCTTTCGCCGAAAAGCTCCAGGCGGCGACGGTTGCAGCGGAATCTCAGCTGGCGGAGTTGCAGGCTTCGGTTTCGGAGCGCATCCGTGCCGCGGCAGAAGAGAGCGCGGAACGGCTCTCCTCCCTCGACCGCGCTATGAGGGAACTCGAATCGGGCTGGAAGGAGGAGTCTGGCGCAATGCTGGAGGACATGAGGTCCAGGCTCGCCGAAGCCGATTCCATTTTCGCCCTCAAGGGAGCCGAAATAGCTTCGGCGATCGCCTCGGCGAGGGAGAAGGCCGAGACCGACAAGGCGAGCCTTGCGGAGGCAGCTCGCCTAGCCTCGGAGGAGCTGGCTGCGACGCGAGAGGAGGCCAAATCCATCCTTTCGGAGCTGGGAGAAGCCCTCGAGGCCACGAAGACCCGGATCCAAGAAGATTTCGCGGCTTTCGGCCAGGAGTTCGAAGACAGGAGAACAAGATTCGAGGCCGATTTCGCCTCGGAGACCAAATCCCTCGCCACTTCCCTGGGAGCTTTGGGCAAGGCTGTCGAAGCCCTCAAGGCTTCCGCGTACGAAGGAGCGAAGGCCAAGCTGGAGGGCTTCGAGGACCAGTTATTGGATGAATTGCGCGAAAAGAAGGCCGAAAGTTTCAAGAAGCTCGATTCCTGGCTTTCCGACATGGAACGCACCCTGTCTGGCATTTCCGCTCAAGCCTCGGCCCGGCGTCAAGCCGAGGAGGAGAAAGGCATCCAGGAGGCGCGGGCGCACATGCTCAAGGTGAGGGACGAGCTCAATGCCCAGCTGGACAGGATGAGCAGGGATGTTGAGGCTTTCGAGCGTAGCATAGCCGAGCGGGTGGAAGAGGCGGAAAAGCGCGTTGCGGTAGCCGCCGAAGCGTTCCATGTCGAGCGGGTGGCTGACCGACCAGAGGCAGAATCCGAAGCCGGAAACCCGAGCTCGAGCTAGCGGATGATCCCTTCCAGGGCGGCCTTGGCCATTGCGGTAAAGCTGGTTTGGCGCTCGGCCGAGCTCGTCGCCTCGCCGGTTACGAGGTGATCGGAGACGGTGAGGACCGCTAGGGCTTGCACCGAATACTTGGCGGCGAGGGTATAGAGCTCGGCCGTCTCCATCTCCACGCCGGCCACGCCGAAGCTCGCCCAGAGCTTCCACTGCTCGGGATCCTCGGTATAGAAAGAGTCGGAGGAGAGGACGGAGCCGACGAAGGCCTGGGTTCCTGCTTCCTTCGCGGCTTCGTACACTGAAAGGAGCAAAGGGAAGGAGGCGGTGGGCGCGTAGTCCATGCCCTTGAATCTCACCTTGTTGATAGCCGAGTCCGTTGAGGCGCTCATGGCCAGGATAAGGCTCCGCAAGGGTATGTCGGCCCGCATGGCGCCGCAGGTGCCCACGCGGACGAGGCGCTTCACTCCGTAATCTCGTATGAGCT
>DATCUA010000126.1:0-1655 GCA_036567645.1 Rectinemataceae bacterium
CCAGATCCTCCATGATGCCCTTGACGACCCCCCTATAGTAGAGCGCCTTGTAGCAGTCTGGATCGAGGGCGAGGCAGGAGCTGAAATCCTCCACGGCCTCGCGGTAAAGCGACTGGGCGAACCGGGCCATGCCTCTGTGCTTGTACACGACCGAAGCGATTTCCTTTTCCGGATTCTGATCGAGGATGAGCCCATAGATGCGCACAGCCTCTGCGAAGTCGGCCTTGTTGTGAGCCTCCAGGGCAGCGAGAAGCATACCGTCCATGCCGAATGAGCCGAAAGCCGAGGCCTCGTCGTCGGGCTTGGGAGCCCTCATCCCAATGCGAGAGTCTTCCTCGGATGAATCCTGCTCTCCCTGGTTCCATACATCCTCGCCTGGTTCCACAAAGCCAGCAGCCTTTGGATCATCGGCCTGAGAGCCCGGTTCCGGAAAACCGCTTCCGTGGGCTTGATCCGCCGAGCCTGATTCCTGTTCGCCTTCCTCGTAAGCCCGCTCTATCCTTTTGTTGAATGCGTCCGTCCTCCTGCCGAGCTCGGTATTCAACCGTTTCTGGTATTCAAGGATTTCCTGGAATATGATGTCGGAGAGAGTGAGGTTCGCGTTCAGGGCGGCCAGCTTCCTGCGCATCGGCTCGTCGAAAGGCGTGAACTCGGCCTTGTAGACGAGCTCGTGTTCTACTTCGGCCCAGGCTTCCTGGAGAATTGTCCGCAGCTGGATTTCGACGACATCGCGTTCCAGGTGGGGGCAGAGGGATTTCAACGGCTCAGGAATCCTCGCGAGAAGGTGTATGGATTCGTATCCGAACTCGCGGAAGGATCTCTCGGCGCCCTTGCGCTCTATCTCCTCTATGACGAAGCTGGCGGCAAGGGCCGCCTCCGCTGCCGCCAGATCCCCCATGAAGGGGCAGATCACGCGTATGGCGAGCATATCGTTGACAGGAAGGGGGCCTGATCTATCCTTCCAGGCTTTCTTGAGGAGGCGCAACTTCTTCGCGTAGTAGGAGTCGAACTCCTTGATCCTGCCTTTGAGCGTCGGCTTTATGCCCTTGCCGCTCAAAGCCTTTTCCACCATCGAAAGGAAAGATGCGAGGGCCGAATCATATCCGGGCCGATCCAGGATGTATTGGGCTTTGAGCTTGGCCTTGTCAGGGATGAGGAGGATCGATCGCTCCATCGCCATCTAGGGCTCCTTTGCCTGGATTCCATCCACGTAGAGAATAAGGCGGCCTGATCCGGGCAATGATGAGGCGAGACTCAACTCCATACCCCTCTTCAGTTCGGCTATCCCGCCGATCTGCCGTGCCGGTTCGGAGAGCCGAATACCGACATGCAGTATCCCCGCCCGGTGCATGACCGTCCCGAGCCTCAATTCGCCAGGGAGGATGGGAGAATGGGCATGTTCCATGGGACCGAGGAGGAACTCGGAGACAAGCTTGGCAGCCTTTTCTTCGATAGTGCCTGAGAGGTCGATTTTTCTTTTTTCGGGTATGAGCCTTCCCGTCTTGCCATCGGCTACGTAGATGCTACTGGCGTTCCCACCCCGCGAAAGGCCGAATCCCAAGACAGCCATCAGGGCTAGGGCGGGAATCACGAAAAACCAGCCGCCGGCGCGGGCGCGGCCGTCTTCTGGGGATGTCAAGGCTCACCTCTCGAAA
>DATCUA010000127.1:0-3378 GCA_036567645.1 Rectinemataceae bacterium
CGCGCAAGGGCTGGGGCGTCGTTTCGGACCGCTGCCGGGTGGACGAGGGTTTTCAGGTGCCGCCCCTCGGTTTCCTCCCAGAACACGAAAGCCCCGTTCTCACCCACCACGCCGTCTACGGGCCATTCGCGCGCGATGAGGTCGCACCAGCCTGCAGGCCTGCCCGTTATGGGCACCACTACGAGTCCAGCTTCCTTGAGGCGCCAAAGCGCAGAATAGCTAGAGGCGGGAAGCTTGCCCTCGGTGGTGAGAGTGTCGTCTATGTCCATGAGGGCGAACCTGAGGGCTTTCGCCTGGGCGGGGCTCATTTCCTTTATAGAAACCATGCCTTTGAGGATAGCATCGGGGCCGGTCGGTGGGCTATAGAGAATGATGACGAGAACCCCATGACTTTGCTACACTTCCCAGCGAATCAGGCGTTGCCGGCGCTGGATCCATGTGCGGCGCATTCGGCAAACCATGCGCGAAACCCCGGCTGGAAAGGATGGACGATGGCCGAACTCTTCGACGTAGCCGTCATAGGGGCGGGGGTCTGCGGTGCCAATATAGCCCGTAGGCTTTCCCAGTACGAGCTCGAGGTGGCCCTCCTCGAAAAGGAGATAGACGTTTCCCTCGGAACGAGCAAGGCCAATTCGGGCATCGTCCACGGGGGATTCCACGACAACAAGAAGTACTTGAAGGCCCGTTTGGAGCTGAAGGGCGCACTCATGTTCGAGCGCCTCCACGAGGAGCTGGACTTCCCCTTCGAGCGGCGCGGCATCGTGGTGGTGGCGCTCCACGACGACGAGCTCCGCACCATAGAGCAGCTCTATCTCCAGGGCGTGGAGAACGGGGTCATCGGTATAGAGATGTGCTCCCGCGAGCGAATGCTCGAGCTCGAGCCGACTTTGAGCGCCGATACGGTAGGGGGGCTCTACGCCCCCTCGGGCGGCATCGTGGAGCCCTATCGCTTCGTCTTCTCACTGGTCGAGTCCGCCTGCAAAAACGGGGTCACCCTCGTCACGGAGTTCGCGGCAGCCTTCGCCCGCAGAGAAGAAGACTACTGGGTCATAACCGCCTTGGACGGGAGGGAAATCAGGGCGAGATACGTGGTGAACTCGGCAGGCCTCTACGCCGATACGCTATCCAAGGCTTTCGGCGCCGAGGAGTTCCAGATCAGGCCCAGGAAAGGCGAGTATTACCTCCTCGACAAGCTCGCGAGGGCCAAGCCTACGAGGGTTGTCTTCCCTGTGCCGACGGCGGTGTCCAAAGGCATGCTCGTCATACCCACGGTGGAAGGCACCGTGCTCGTGGGCCCTACGGCCACCGACATCGATGACAAAGAGGATTTCGCCACCACCAGACAGGAGCTGGAGCGCATCCTCCACAGCGCGCGCGCCATGATACCCGGCATATCGGAAACCGATGTCATAACCAGCTTCGCCGGCCTGCGTCCGGCGTGCGGCGATGATTTCTATATAGCCCTTTCGACCAAGGTCCCCCACCTTGTCCAAGTGGCGGCCATCCAGTCCCCTGGTCTCACCGCCAGCCCCGCCATAGGGGAGTACGTAAAGGACCTGCTCAAGAAGGACGGCTTGAGGCTCGTGGAAAAGCCCGACTGGGATCCATGGGTCGACAAGGCAAAGCGGGCGCGGGACCTCTCTCCCTTCGAGCTGGACGAGGCCGTGGCCGCGGATCCGGCCTACGGCGACATCGTATGCCGTTGCGAGCGGGTGAGCGAGGCCGAGATAATCCAGGCTATCAGGGCCGGCCATAGGACCCTGGACGGCATCAAGTACGTTACCAGAGCCCAGATGGGCCGCTGCCAGGGAGGCTTCTGCACCTACAAGATCATCAAGATCCTGATGCGGGAAACGGGCATGAGCTACGACCAGGTGACAAAGCGCGGCGGCGCGAGTTTTGTACTCAAGGGCGAACTATGAGAACCCTCAAGAAAGACGCTGTGGTAATCGGCGGCGGGGCGGCGGGCATGTCGGCGGCTCAAACCCTCGCGGAGAGAGGCTTTTCCGTTCTCATCGTAGAGCGCGAGGAGGGCCTGGGCGGAATCCTCATGCAGTGCATCCACAACGGCTTCGGCCTGATCGAGTTCAAGGAGGAACTCACCGGGCCCGAGTTCGCCCAGCTCGTGCAGGAACGCTGCCTCGGTAGTGGAGTGGAAGCCCTCTGCGGGGCTACCGTCCTGGAGCTGAGGAAGGAAGGCGAGGCACATGCAGTGTATTGCGTTTCGGCAGCCGAGGGCGTAGTTCGCGTGGAGGCGAGAGCCGTGATCCTGGCCATGGGATGCAGGGAGCGCAACCGAGGCAACATCCGCATCCCGGGCACGAGGCCGGCGGGAGTCTACACGGCGGGCCTCGCCCAGCGCCTGGTGAACATAGACGGCTACCTGCCCGGCAAAGACGCGGTCATAATCGGCTCCGGCGACATAGGGCTTATAATGGCGAGACGCCTTTCCTGGTCGGGATGCAAGGTACACGCAGTGGTGGAAATCCTCCCCTATCCCTCGGGGCTGACACGCAACATCGTCCAGTGTCTGAAGGACTTTGATATTCCCCTGTACCTCTCCCACCTGACCACGAGGATCCTGGGCAAGGACAGGGTGGAGGGCGTGGAAGTGACGCCGATAGAGAACGGGGCCCTGATGTTCGGCAAGAGCTTCGTCATCCCCTGCGACACCGTCCTGCTCTCAGTGGGATTGGTGCCCGAAAACGAACTCTCCCGGGAGGCAGGCGTGGAGATAAACCCCGCCACGAACGGCCCCTGGGTGGACTCCAGGCTCATGACCAGCGTCCCGGGCATTTTCGCCTGCGGGAACGTCCTCCACGTCCACGACCTCGTGGACTTCGTGGCCGAGGAAGCCCGGGCGGCGGGAGGCTTCGCCGCCGACTGGCTCCCGGGCCAGGCGCCGGCGCGGGAACTGCGCCTCCGCACTGGGCCGAACATCCGCTACCTCGTTCCAGGACGGATCGATCCTAGCCGGCCGAACAAGATCTACATGCGGAGCCTCGTCGTCAAGAACGACGCCTTCCTGGAGGCCAAGGTGGACGGCAAGACCATCCGCAGCCTCAGGAAGGCCCATGTCCAGCCCTCCGAGATGCTCTCCCTGAGCCTCGGCCCCGAGGATTTCGCCGATATCGGCCAGGATTCCTCGGTGGAAATCTCCCTGCGATGAGGTGCTCCCGATGAGCGAGATGATCTGCATCACCTGCCCCCTGGGCTGCCATTTGTCCATCGAGCGGACATCCCCCGGCGAGATCTCCGTCACCGGAAACCGTTGCTCCCGCGGCGAGGCCTACGCGAGGGAGGAACTCCTCTCCCCCAAGAGGATGGTCACGACCACGTGCGCCATCGCGGGGAGCCGAGGCTCCGGCACGGCTCAGA
>DATCUA010000128.1:0-14447 GCA_036567645.1 Rectinemataceae bacterium
AGAATTTCGAGGTGAGATTGTCGCGGAGCTTGGCCGCTTCTACGGCGTCGTAGGGAATGAGCTTGATTTCCCCGAGCGAGGGAAGGAATTTCGGGCCGGGGAGGTCCGTGACGACCACGCGGCGGTTGCGCACGTCCAGGATGATCTTGTAGGCGTCTTTTGATGTGATGAAATCCATCCAGAGTTCGGCGTTCTTGGGATTGGGCCCGTTTGCGATTATGCCAGTGGCGTCGAAGCGGGCTCCGGTTCCGTCTTTCGGGTAGACGTAGGTGACGGGGTTGCCCTTTTCGATATAGGTGGCGATATTGCCTTCGCCCGTGGCGGTGATGGCGTACTCGCCCCTGGCAACGGATTCGGGGCCCACGGTGGAGCTGGCTGTGAATGTTGCCGCCTTGGCGAGCTTCTTGAGCATGTCCTCGCCGTAGAGCTTGTAGATCATGTAGATCTGCGCGTACGCCGAGCCCGAGAGAGCCGGATTGGTGAGGACGATCTCGCCCTTGTATTTAGGATTGACGAGGTCGGCCCAGGTCTGTGGATAGTCGGCGGGCTTCAGGAGCTTGGTATTGATCATGAAGGCCTGGAGGGGCATGGAGAAGCCGTAATACTTGGGCACGGCGGCGGTGTCCTTGACGTCCATGGACAGGTAGGCGTGGTTGACGGACTTGTAGGCGCGGAAATAGTCGTATGCGCCGTCGAAAGACTCCTTGGCTATCCCGAGGAGAATGTCGCCCTGGGGCTTGGGCTGCTCGGCGTTCAGCCTGGTGAGGAGTTCTCCCGAACCCGCCCGTATGACACTTACTTTGATGCCGGGATACTTTTCGTTGAACTTCGCTACTAGAGCCCGGGCTTCGTCCTCGGCAGCCGCGCTCCAGATGACGAGAGACCCGGTTTGGGCGAACGCGAAATTCGCCACCGCTACGAGAGCGAATAGTAGCATGATAGCCTTTTTCATCCCTAGCCTCCTGACGATCCATGTATGAGATCGTCCATCCTGATCGTGATCTGATTCTAGTGTACCATGACCTTTTCGTGGGCGCAATTAAAACGATTCAAGAAAACAAGGAAAGGAAAGGAAAGCACGAAAACGAAAGGCGCCGAGCGTGCGCCGCTGGCGCGGGAACGGCTTGAGCGGGGGAGGAAAGTCGGATAGCCTGAAAAAACACATGGTAGCCTTGCCGGGCTAGCCATCGAAACGATTTGCCAGGAGCGTGCCGTCATGAACATCTGCGTATATGAAAATCCGAAAATCATGGGAACCGAGGCTGCCGCCGTTGGAGCCAGGGCTATCCGCGAAGCCATAGCGGCCCGGGGAGCGGCGAATATCATCCTCGCCACGGGAGCGAGCCAGTTCACCATGCTCGAGCGCCTCGTGCGGGAGCCGGGCATAGATTGGTCACGCGTTACCTGCTTCCACTTGGACGAGTACGTGGGCATGTCCATCGAGCATCCGGCGAGCTTTCGCACGTACCTGCGTGAACGCTTCGCCGACAAGCTGCCGACTCTGGGCGAATTCAACTATATCGAGGCCGACGCCAAGCCGCTCTCCGCGGAGATCGAGCGGCTCAACGCGAAAATAGCGAAACATCCGATCGACGTCGCCTTCATCGGCATAGGGGAGAACGGACATCTCGCGTTCAACGACCCTCCCGCCGACTTCGACACGGAATCGCCCTATATCGTGGTGGACCTGGACGAGAAGTGCCGCCTCCAGCAGGTGGGCGAAGGCTGGTTCAAGGGCATGGCAGAGGTTCCGAAACAGGCGGTCTCGATGAGCGTACGCCATATCATGAAATCGGCCATGATAGTCTGTAGCGTGCCCGACGCGCGCAAAGCCGAGGCCGTGGACATGGCCCTGAACGCGCCCATTTCCCCCGCGGCCCCCTGCTCGATACTGCGCCGGCATCCCTGTTGCCATCTCATGCTCGACAGGGCAGCGGCGTCCAAGGTGATCCGGTCGGCCGACGATTAGGGATATTCCGCCTGGCCCGAGTCCACGTAACGGTCGGTGATGCGCCTGATGGCCGCCACCGCTTCTCGGCAGGCAGCCTCCGAATTCGATGCCACTTCCCAGCGGGTCATGCCTTCTTCGGATCGCGTTATCCGCTGGGCCACCTGGCACCAGGGCTTCTCGAGATCCGTGTCAGGGCCGATGACTTCTGGCAGGCCTGAACGCATCAGCGTGGCGTCGAGGCTGCCTCCGTCCTCCATGGACTTCATTACGAGAAAGCCCCGGCCGGCGAACTCGGCTTCCACTTCTACCATCACGGTCTCCATCAGGCTCTCGTCCCGGAAGAGGCAGGGCCATTCGCGCTCGCGGACAATGCTCCGCTGGCGTGCCAGGGCGGCTTCGTAGCGCTCCGGCTCGGAAGCCCACATCAGCGCCGTGAGAAGCATGAAGTACAGTGTGTTTTCGGTGGAGGCGAAGCCCTTCGACGGGTCGTCGGGGTCGATCGGGAAGTTCATGTAGTAATGAGCCGACTCTTCCGAGGCCGCCAAAAACTGGCGCCTGAAATTGGCCCGCAAGGCTTCCTTTATATATGAGTGCCCATTGCGGATGATATGGACCCGCGCGCCTGCGGAAGCCTGGTCCGCCATGGCCATGGGATTGGCTTTGACGTCGGCGTAGATATGGGGAGCGTAGGGGCCGGCGTCCGGGCCAAAGCCCCCTGCGATATGCACGGCGGCGAATCGCTTTACGATCCGGGGCGCCAGAACCGACATGTTGAAGCTGGGGGCGAGCTGGTCCCCGGAGGGAGCCATGACGTCCATGCGGTCTCCGTCGCCGTCGAAGCAGAAGCCGCAGAGATACCTGCCGGATTCGATCAGATCCCGAGTAGGCTGGATCGACTTCGCGACGATCGGGTTCGGATCGCCTGCGGGAAAGAGGCCGTCGGGAATGAGATTGCGCACGTGGAGATCTGCGCCAGCGTATCCCAGGGCTTCGGCCGCTTCGGCGCCTGCAGCACCGCAGAGGAAATCCGCGATAAGGGGCGTCCCTGCCAGTGAGTTTTTGCCGATGCCGGCGAGGCGGATGGAATAGTCTATGTATTCGTCCAGGTATCGTCGCACCCTCACGGGAGCCCTGCTCGCGCGGGAACCTTTGCCTCCGAGATGGGGATGAGGACCATCCGCTTCGAGATACCGGGCGAGGATGCCCGTTATTCCGCCTCCGGGCCCCGAATCCATGGCGAGCGTCTCCATCCCCGGACCCATGAGCTTGAGGCCGATGTAGTCTCCGGGATTGTGGCTCGCCGTGAACATGATGCCCGCGTTCGATGGATTGCGCATGCACGCGAAATAGAACTGGCAGGTCGAGCTCTGCAGCGGGTTCACGATGACGCCTATGCCCATGGCGGGGAAGAGCTCCAGCGCGAGCTCCGCCAAGCCCGGCCCGGCCAGGCGGGCGTCTCTCCCTATCACCACGCTTTTGGTCCCCAGTTCTTCGATTATGTAGCGCCCCGTGGCGATGATGAGGCGTTGGGCGATCTTTGGAACGAGTCTCTCGCTCCTCGTCCTGATGTCGTAGGCCTTGAACATGCCCAGGTTGAGTTCGCGCTTCAGTTCATCGGATAAGGGATTGACGAGTGACAGGTAATTCATCTTGGATCATTCCTGATTGAAAAGTAAGGATCGCTTGAAAAATCCACGACATCATAGAGACGGAGAGGCTCTGGTATGAGCACTGTGCCCCTGTAGCAACTCTGGGCTTCAACCCTCATCTTTTCTATCACAAGCCGGTCCAAGGGAAGATGGCAGAGCATGAGGCACGGCGCGGGAGCATCCGGCGCCATGTCGGCGAGGGCTGCGGCCGCCATTGCCGCCTGGCGTGCTGTGCTGTGGCCGGAAGCATTGAGCAAGACTTCGTCGTCCTTGACGCCTGCCGCCTCATGGACAAGAACGCAGGCACGCTCAGCCGCGGGAGGCCATGCGTCCAACGGGGCGCTGTCTGCGCTGTAGACGATCCTATCGCCGCCGGCGTCGATTACAAGCCCCATGGTAGGCAGACCATGTCGAGCCGCAAAAGTGGTTACAGCGAAGGTCCCCAGATCCAAAGTCGTCCCCGGCTCGGTTTTCCTCCATTCGAAGGCGAAGATACCCGGCTTACTGCCCAAGGAGAATAGCGCGCATAGACGGTGTGCGACATCTAGAGTAGTCTCGCTTCCTATGATGGTTAGCGCCTCGGTGCGGCCCATGAGCCACATGTTGTGGATCAGAGAAGGCAGCCCGTAAATGTGGTCGACGTGAGCATGGGTGAGGATCACGGCGCCCAGACTGACCGGATTGATACCGCACGAGGCCAGTGCACTGGCTGGACTTCCAGAGACATCGACGAGAATGCTTGTCCCGCTATCGGCGAAAACGAGGGAAGTGTTCCCCGAAGACATCGCCTGGATTCCCCCCGAGGTGCCGGCAAAGGCGAATTTCACACCTTTTTCCTTCTATTGGCTATCATTGGCCAGGCAATCGAGATTATCGAAAATGCGATGAACAGGAGGCAGATGGGCTTGGTGAAAAAGGTCAGGTAGTTCCCCTGCGCAAGTTTTACCGCCCGTCTGAAGTTTTCTTCGAACATGCCGCCCAGTATGAGCCCGAGGACAATAGGCGCTATCGGATACCTGTCGCGGATGAGGAAATAGCCGATCACGCCCATTATGAGCGCGATGGCCATGTTGTAGATTCCGGCGGTAACCGCCTGCCCGGAAACCGCGTAGGCTCCTATCAGGGAGAGTATAAGTATCTGGGGAAGCAGGAGGCGCGACGGAACCTTGAGTATTTTCGGGTACAGGGGTACGCCCAAGAATTGGAAGACGAGCATCGCGACGTTGGCCAGGAAAAGCGCGATGAAAATGGCATAGACCAGATCCAGCTTTGTGCTGAAGAGCTGGAAGCCGGGCGTTATGCCTTTGATCATGAGGGCGCCGATAAGTACAGCGGTCGCTCCATCGCCGGGGATACCCAGCGCCAGGGTGGGTATGAGGGCTCCGCCAGTAACGGCGTTGTTGGCGACTTCGGGGGCGAATACGCCTTCCAATACTCCAGTGCCGACCTGCTCAAGTTTCCCTTTTGAATTGGCACATATTTTCTTGGCTCGATCCCGCGCTATGAATACGGCGATCGAAGCGCCGGTACCTGGTATGGCCCCGATAATGACGCCAATTCCTAGCGATTCCGCTATGATGCGCCACATCGAAAGGATTTTTTTCACGGGGGGGAAGGTCTCGGAAATCTTCAGCGTGATCACCTTTTGCGGTTCGGTCTCCTTCTTCCCGATGTCCAGGAAAACCTGAGAAATGCCGAACAGTCCGATGAGGGCCGATATGAGATCGATACCCTTCGAAAGCGGCGTTTTCGCGAGCAGGCCCGGAAAGGGAATACGAACCTGCCCGGAGAAAGGATCGGTGCCCAGGAAAGCGAGGATCATGCCGAAGGCTCCCATCACGAGACCCTTCACGATATTCTTGGATGAGATCGACGCGATGATGGTTAGTCCCACCAAGGCGAGCGTGGCCTTTTCCGCCGGACCGAAGGCGAGCGCCATGCGCGCGATCATGGGAGCGAAGAATATGAGGCAGATCAGGCTGCCTATGCCTCCTATGAATGAAGCTATGACGGCTCCGCCGAGAGCCTGCCCCGCGAGGCCCTTCTTCGTCATGAGAAGGCCGTCCTCGATCGTTGCGATCGCGTTCGGATTGCCAGGAATCCCGAGCAGAATAGCAGGAATTGAAGCGCCTGAAACCGCGCCGCAGTAGACGGCGAGCAGGAGGCCCATCCCCGCTGCGTTGGAAAGCTGGAAACTGATAGGGAGCATGAGGGCGATGCCCATCGTTGCGGTAAGCCCCGGAAGGGCGCCGAGAATTATCCCCAGCACCGAGCCGATACAAATCCACGCTACAGTGCTTAGAGTGAAAACCTGCGAAACCGCGGAAGCGATGATGTCCATTATGCCCCCTACCAGCTGATAACGCCGCGCGCCAGGTTTACCAGGAACAGCTGCCTGAATACGAGAAAAAGGAATTCAACGCTGCCGGCCGTCACCAGGCCCAAGGACATTACCGTACGCGATACCGTTCCAGGTTTCATTCGATGTACTATTTGGGAGGCCGCGAGGAGGATCAATCCGATCGCCAGAATATTGGCCGAAAATACGAAGAATGGCGCCGACGCGATGGTGAAAGACGTAGTGCGTCCTATTTGGAAGAGGTATCGAGTGATGAATCTGCCCGCCGAATAGCAGCCGACGGTGAAAGCCAGGGTCGTTGCGATGCCAGCGAAGAGCGGAATCAGGTTTTTCCGTATCGGAGTATCCAGCGAGGCGATGAATGACAATGAATACACGAGCAGGGTTGATGCGACAATAAAGCCGAGCTTCGAGAATAGGAGGATATAGAGTATCCCCGAGCCGATGGCGAAGTAGAACTTTGCTCCGGCCTTCGGAGCGGATTCATCCCCAACGGGTATTTTATCCGCGAAGAGCAGATAGATGGCTCCGAGAAGCATGAATCCAGCTAGAAATGCAGGCAGAAGAAATCCGCCCGGATCACCTCCGATCTCGTCGCCGATCATTTTAGAATTTCCCTGCGAGAGGATGTAGGGAAAATACGCCAGGGAAAAAACGAGCATTGCGATCGGAACCGTCTTTCGTGATCCGGGTGATTTCATACGAGTATCCTCGCGTTATTTCTTTTTCAACAGGCCGGCTTCCTTCATTATTGGAATGTAATCGGCGACGATTTTCGCGTTGTAGGCATCTAGATCAGCCAACTTCGAGAACGCGGGGATGAGGCCGTTCTTTTCCATGAATTTCTGGTAGTTTTCTGATTTGAATGCCTTTTCCGCAAGGTCTGCGAGATATGCCTTGATGGCGGGGGGAGTTCCTTTCTTTACGGACAGCGACTTGAACGATCCGCCCGGTACATTGAGATCGGGATAGCCAGCGGCGGCGAGAGTAGGAATATACGCCAGTTCCGCGAGAGAGCTCTTGTCGTCGCTGAGAATGACAAGCGCCTTCATGCTCGCTTTGTTCGCGAGGAACTCCGACTGGGAGAAGATACCTACGTCGCAGTGGCCGCCGAGCACCGAGGCTATTAGATCTGCCCCTCCATTGAAAGGAGTGACATTGAAGCTTTTTCCGAAGGCCAGGTTGATCCCCACGGAAGCGACGCCAGTAGCTCCGCCCATGCCAGCGTTGCCGAGGGAAATTTTTCCTGGGGCGGCTTTGGCGGCGGCGACAAGCTCCTTCATGCTATTCCAAGGTTTCTTGCTGTTTACCGCGACGATGAAGGGATCCCAGTTCATGCCGATTATTCCTTCGAGCTGCTCGTTGCCGGCCGTAAGCCCCTGGAGTTCGGCTGCGATGGTATGAGTGCCGCTTGCTAGCAGCGTGTAGCCGTCGGCAGGGCTGTTTATAACCTCATTCGCGCCTGTCGCGCTTCCCGCGCCTGCGATGTTGCTCACGATGAAGGAAGAACGGGCTATCCGCTTCATCTCTTCGACGAGGGGACGGAATGCCAGGTCGGTACCGCCGCCAGCAGCATGAGGAACGACGATGGTCACTGTCTTTTCGGGGTCGGGGAAAGGGATATCTTTCGCGGCGATTGTGCCGACTAACCCGAAAACCATTACGGATACCAGGATGAGTGCGAACGTCTTTTTCACATTTCCCTCCTTTGGTGAGTATCGAAACTCCACGAGAATCATAGATCGATGGCCTTCGAATCTAGTATAGCATAAAGGAAAATATAAGCAAGTAAAAACAAAAAAAGTATTGTTACATAGCGCAATTCAATATAGGCGAATTGTTTAGCTTGTTACGGCCATGTCTCTGCCAGCATCCCTCGGAGTACCAGGTGATTGCGCACCGGTTCCTCGAGCAGTTCCAGGACGAGGTTGGCGCCGGAAGGCGCGACTTCCTCGAGCACCCGCGCGATGGGGAATCCGTTTCGGTCGATGGAGTGATGGTCGTCGCGGAACCTCGAGGGACTCGAGCTGTTGCTGTGCAGGTGGCAGGTGAGCACTTTTCCCGTGGCGATTATGGACCGGATTCCCTCGATGTAGTCGAATCCGTAGGCGAAGGAAGAGATGTACAAGTGGCCGACATCGAGGCAGATGCCCAGATTCGGATGGAGAGATGCTATTTGAATCATCTCGTCGGGAGTATGGAAAAGGTAGCCTACGCGCGGATTCAGGTTTTCAGCGGCCACTTTCACATTTTGAAGCGCATAACGCTCGGCGAGTTCGACGAGGTTTTCCATTGTCCGGGTCGCATAACGCCTATACTTCGGTGATTTGTTGTAATCGGGACCGCAGATGGCGCCGTCGGCGTGCCGAACGTCGTTGGCGAACTCTGGCTGGGCGAGAAGGACTTTCCGTTCCTCGTACGAAGCGGGCATGGGGCTGTCCGTCAGGTAGCCGGCGTGGAGCACGACGATTGCCGCCCCGAAGCGCCGCGCCGTGGCGAGGGTGGCTTCCATGTCCGAGAAGGACTGGGCGATCACCTCCGGATCGGCGCTAGCGAAATTGGGGAAATTCCTCGTGGCCGGGCAGCAGGCGTGGAGCGAGGCTACACGGCTTTCGATGAGAGGCTCGAGTTCGTTCAGAAACTCGGGAGACATGGTATAGGAAAGCTCGAAGCGCGCGGCGTCGCGCAGGCCGTGGGCCTCGAGTCCCTCCAGATATGCAGCCACTTCGGCCTTCGAGTTCATGACCACGAGAGACATGATCGGCTCGCGCGATTTCCCGTTCATTTCCCAGACCCTTTTCCCGCGTCCGTCAATGCAGGCCTCATGCCAGAACAACCTCGACGCCGCGCGCTTCCAGGGCCTCTCGCGCCGCCGGGTCGATAGCGTCGGTGATGATGGTGTCGACCGAATCCCAATCGCAGATCTTGGCCAGCGAGACTTTGCCGAGCTTGGACGAGTCCGCGAGGAGGCAGACTCTGGATGCTCCGCGTATCATGGCCTTTTTCGTGTCGGCCTCTATTAGGTTGTTGCAGGTGGCGCCATGGTCGGTAGTGAAGCCGGAAGCGCCGAGGAAGAGCAGGTCTGCCCTAAGCTCCTCGAGGCTATGCCGGGCGTGGACCCCCATGAGCGACATGGACGGCCGCCTCAGGAGACCGCCGGCGACGATGAGCTCGACATTTTCGGCGTTCATGAGCTTCTCGATGACGAGGACGGAATTGGTAATAACGGTTATGGGCAGTTCTGCCACGAGGGGCGCCAGGTGGATCGTCGTGCTTCCCGAATCGATGATGATGATCTGCCCCGGCTTCACCATCCGCGCGGCCGCTTCGCAGATCTTCCGCTTGCGGTCGCTGTTCTCGTTGAGGGTGGTGCTGACGAGCCGGACGAGGTCCCGCTTTTCGGCGGCCACAGCCCCTCCGTGGGTGCGCACCAGGAGGCCCTTGGCTTCCAGCTCGTCCAGATCGGTGCGTGCCGTCACCTTGGAGATGCCGAACAGCCGCGTCAGCTCAGCTACTTCCACAGAGTCCTTCTTTTCGATCATTTCCATGATGCGCCGTTTGCGCTCGAATGCGTTCATCGCCGCCGCCTTGCTGGAAAACTTGCTTATTCTTTCGTTTTCCTTCCTTTTCGACTATACCATCGCTTAGAAAAAATATACAGGATGGGGGCATGCCGGAATTAGGCGGCTCCGGTCTAGCTGCCGAGGGAGCATTCCCTCATCTCGCCTTTTCTCTCAGCAGCTTGTAGATTGCGTGAACCATGGATTCAGCCGAGGGCGAAAGGGCAGAGGGCCGCCCGTAATACATGAAAGCCTGCTCCACCTCGTACCCTCCCCGCGCGAAGGATTCCGCTGTGGGGATGTAGCCCACGGTGCCGCCGCAGTAGCCGCAGACGAAGAGCCGCGACGGTGCGGCTTCGGCCTTGAGCTCCAGGCCTGTGCGCGAAAAAGCCTCGCCCGGAAGGGTGAAGATCTGCAGGGATAGGCCATCCCTCCCCGCGAGCTCGCAGAAACCGAAGCGGGCGGGCTCCGATGCGGGGCCCCGGTAGTTTCCTTCCCCGTCGAAGGCAGTTTCGAGCATCCGGTCAGCCCAGGCGGCGAGCGATTCGGCTCCCAGCGCGGGATTGTCGTGGGCTGCGGAAAAGCCTTTGGCCGTTTCCGCAGTCGCCTTCCAGTCGAGCATACCCTGCATCTTCGCGCGAAACGCCACGATCTCCTCTTTCGATTTCGGCGGTGAATAGGGCAGATCGACGGTCTTCGATGTGCATCGCACGAATGCGACATCCAGCCAGGAAAAGCCTCTGCCGGAGCCCTGTGTCGCGCCGTGGGCTTGGCGGATTATCGCTTCCGCGGCTTCGCGGCCCATCCTCTCGATGTCGGCGGGCTTACCGTCGACGAAATCCCTTCCCGTGGGGTCGAGGATGGCGGGGCGCACATCTCCGCAGGCGCCCTGGATGGTGAGCACGACGAGATTTTCTCCGTAATTGCGCTTCATGGTGGCGGCGATCCTGCCCGGATAGTCCGCCGAGATGGCACATGTCCCCACTCCCAGCGCAGTGGGGTGGACGACGGGGTTGAGAAGGACGCCGAAGGGAGTTCTCTGCCCATCGATAAGGTAGAGGCAGCCGATTTCCCTGTCCCGGTCTCCGGACGGATTTGGACGCATGACAGCGCGGCCGGTATCCGGATCGAGTCCCCTTCGATTGATGCCCAGGCTATCGACCTCCACCGAGCCCAGCCAGCCTACGGCGGGACGCATCGAGCTCATTGCGGCTCGCAATGCTTCGAGCAGGGCTTTCCGCAGCCCGTCCAGGAAGGTTGTATTCTCCGGCCTCGTCCCTAGCCGGATCGAGCATGGGGCGGTGTGGGTGTGGGTGGCGGCGAGGAAAATCCTTTCTTCGGGGATTCCCGATACCGAGGAAAGCTCGCGGCAGGTTTCACCGGCCCATTCGCTGGAGAACTCGAGGACATCCGCGGAGATTAAGGCGCATGGGGAGCCCTGGGCTTCCATGACGACGGCGCTTGCGCGGAGGGGATCCAATTCGACGTCGGCGGGCTGGTATCGGGCGATATGGCCTTGGAGGAGGAAACCCGGCCTGGCCGGGATGATCGTCTCTCCGGCGCCCGCGAGCATGGTTTTTATGCCGCGGAGGGCGAGCTCGGCGTCCATGAGGGGCATGCCGGTATGGTAGCCTGGATCCAGATCGGGCGTGGCGGGTATGAAATCCTCCACCCTCCCTTCTAGGGACAGGGTTTGGACGGGGATTCCCGTCTTCGATTGGCCGAGGTAGGCAGATTCGATGCATTCAAGGCAGGATTTGATGGTTTCAACGCATCCGCTTCTCGCTTGGGCATCTTCCGATTGGAGATAGAGTTCGGCGAAGGTCCGGATGGACTCGAAGCTCGACCACCAGGGGCAGTGCGGATCGAGGATGCTGCCATCTCGCCCGTCCATGCCCCGGACAATGCCCCCGAAGGGCGCCCGCCCCAGGCGCCAGGACGTCGTGGCCAATTCCCCTACATGGGCGAGATCATCCTCCTCGATGCCACCAGCGACGCGATGGAACTGGAGGGCAAGCCCGGCGAATTCGATGATATGTCCCGGATTCACTGCCCATGTCCGCCTGCTTTCCGGCCCTTGAATCGACCCGAATTCCGGAACACCCTCCCTCCGCCCCACAGGAAGATCCGAAAGCCAGGCTCGGCCTGCCGAGTTCCTGAAGAAATGCCCTTCGAGCACCGACGAAACCAGCCTGATGCCGCGGCTTCTGTCCGCAGAGTCGCGCGTTCGCTCGTAGAGGAGCCTGCAGGCTCCCAGGGCTATCATCCTGCCTTCATAGCCCCTGAGGCGGGCTTCGATGTCTTTTTGGGATACGCCTCCGCCCGAGGCTCCGTAGGAGAGCTGGTCGTTCAGGCACTCGCCCCGCAATGCCGCGTCTATGGCATCGCGGAGGGCTGACACTATCCACCCCGAGTCTTCCTCCTGCCGGCTGAGCGGGGCGTATGAAATCAATCCCCTGAGGAGGAAGAGGGAGGTGAGGGTCGCGCTCCAGCCCGCCCCCGTTGCATCGAAGGGGGCTTCTCCGAGTCGGGTTCCTGCAGGATCCATGGCGAATCCCCCGCGGAGGTGCCCATCCCTGCCGGGGAAACAGGATCGTATGATCCCCGCGTAGAGGGATTCCGCCACCCTCGCGGCATCGGGCGATGCCCTCTCCGGGCTCGATTCCCGCCAGCGGATGAAGGCGCTCATGGCTTCGAGCGCCCTGCCCTGTATCCAGCCGTATACCACGCGGCGAGCGTAGGGACCCGATTCCCCACCACGCTCCACTCCGGTACGGGGATCGAATTTCATGTCTATCCAGTCGCCGAGATCGGGGAAAGCCCCGAAGCGCGAAATCGCGGCCCGGAAGGTGGGCATGAATATCTGCGGGAAACGCTGGAGAGCCGCCGTCAGGGCGAGGGATTCCGAGAGGCGGGGTGGGAGTTCGAAATATCGCTTGGATTGGATCATGATAATCCGCCAGCCAGGACCGATTCCCTGGAAATCCAGCTGTGGGTGGTGTAGTTAACCGGCTCTACATCTTCTCCATTGAGCATCCGCAGGGCTATTTCGAGTACGCGGGAACCGTATTTTTCTGGGCTGTAGTGCACGCAGCCCAGGATTGGCGACTCCGGCCTCCGCATGAGCTCCTCCACCTGTTCGTTGAAGTTCTGCCCCACGATCAGGGTATTGCTGGGCTCCATGTGCTGAGTGATGAGCTCATAGCTCTTGAGGATATGGGGAAGATTGAAGGTGATGAAGAGGACCTTGTCGCCCTTAGGCACGCCGAGGAGAAACTTGAGCAGGGCTTCTTTGGGCGCCTCATTGGGCATGTCCCATTCTATCACTTCGGGCTCAGGCGAAGAGCAGCAGATCTCTGCCTGGATGCGCTCCACCACGCTCATGACGCGCAGGTTGGTCACAGGGTCCATCCCGCGGCGCGCGAAGACTACGATATGATCGAGCCTCCCCCTCCAATTCCTGTGGATGAAGTCGATCGTGTGACTGGCGGCCAAGGCGCCAGCCAGGGCGTTGTCTGCGCCGAAGTACACGGAATCTCTGTCCTGGAGGTCGATGGTCATGAGTCTCACGCCACGGGCTTTGCACTTGTCGCCGATATAGGAGAGGGACTCCGCACAGAGAGTGAAATTGATGACGAGGTCGGGGCGTTGGCCCAGGAGGACATCGGCGTTGCGCACCACGGAATAGAAGCCGCGATCCGTCTCGCGGATTTCCAGCGACACGTTGTTGTACTGGAGCACGGATTCCAGGACGCTGTTATAGACCTCCTGGATGAAAAAGCCCCGGTCCCGGTCTACGAGAAAGCCAATCTTGTACTGCTGCCTGCGGCCGCGCTTGAAGGAAAAATCCGCGCCCTGGATCACGACAGGATCCCGGCGGGGGAAAAGATAATCCACGACCGCCTGGTCGACGCTATCATCTATCAATATCTCCTGGACCTTGTCGCGGAACTCACGGTAGGGGAAGGGGAACTTGCCCCGCTTGTCCAGCATGACGGATTCCAGGACGAAATAGAGGGCGGAGGCGTTCCTACTCGCTTCTACTGCATTGGCAACCAGATCCTGGCTGTCCATGTAGTATGTGCCATCAGCGTAGGAGGAGATCATGAGGAAGGCCTTGCCGATATTCAGTCTCGAAAAGACGTTGTGGGCGTTTTCCACAGCGATGGTGGGCGAGTCTGGCTTGAGCCGTCCGGGGAGGACATGTATGGGGGAAGCGTAGCCTCGCCTGCGTAGGAGGGAGAGGATGTCGAGATCGTCGGAGACGACGGAGATATTGGCGTCCGAGGGCAGGAAGGTCGCGATGTAGCGGGCTATTTCGCCCACGCCCAGGTAGATGGAATCCCCGGGACTGATGCGGAGCAAGGCGTGCTCCCCCAGAATCCGCACCTTGGGAGGAAAGCTGTCCGGACTTTCGGCTTCCAGCCCTTCTTCGGCTCCGGAGAGGGGAGAAACCGAGCCGTGCTTGCGAACGACCAGGCCGAACTGCTCCAGAAGCTGGAGATCCGCGCGTATCGTTATGCCCGATACATTCAGTCTGGAGGCGAGGGCCGAGATACGGACATTCCTGCGTCCCTTTAGGAGTTCTAGTATCTTCTCCCTGCGCTGAGACGCGGAAAGACGCGTTTCGGTACTCAGCCAGGCCTTGCTCGCTACGCTGTCCTGGAACTCTGCGCGTCCGTAGGCCCGGCCGATGTATCCCTGGCTCTCCAGAAAGATGAGGTCTTTGCGCAGGGTTTCCCTGCTGACCTCAAAAGCTTCGGCGAGTTTGGAAACCGGAAGCGAGCCCTGTTTGTGGAGCATGCGGAGGATGGAGTTGCGTCTCGCTTTCGGTTGCACCGGTACGAGTGTAACGGCGCGGTCCGGTAATTGCAATCGATCAGCAGAGCCATCGCTTAGTCGTAAAACATTACGATATATTGCAAGTT
>DATCUA010000129.1:0-2001 GCA_036567645.1 Rectinemataceae bacterium
GGCGAGCCTCAAGGGTTCTGGTTTTTCCATATCCACCCCCGCCAGCCGCAGAGACTCCATAGGGAATCTCGACCCGCCAGAGCGCAGGAATGCGAAATAGGCTTCCCGCTCGCGCTCTCCTCCGCCCAAGACGCCCGCGGCCAGAGCCTTGGATGCCGCCAGGCCAGTAGCGTATTTGTACACATAGAAAGCGTTGTAGAAATGCGGGATCCTCAGGCCTTCCAGATCCGATACTCTCTCGAAGACGAGTTCTGGGCCGAAATAGTCTCTTAGTAGCTCGGCATAGGTTGCTCTGAGAGCTTCGAGAGTCAGGGCTTCCCCGGCCTCCGCCATGGCGTGGACTCTAGCCTCGAACTCGGCGAACATAGTCTGCCTGAAGAGCGTGGCCAGGCTGTCGTCGATGCGCGATGAGAGGAGCGAGGCCTTCTCTCTCGGGCTTTTCGCGCGCTCGTAGAGATACGAGAACACCAGGTGCTCGTTGAAAGTCGAGGCTACCTCTGCCTCGAAGATCGTGTAGCTGTACGAAAGGAAGGGATTGGACCGGGCCGAATACCAGGAGTGCATGGAATGCCCTCCTTCGTGCGCCATGGTGAAGAGATCCCTCAGCACATCCTCCTTGTAGTTGAGGAGGATATATGGGTTGCCTGAGAAGCTCCCTGCAGAAAAAGCGCCGGAGCGTTTGCCCTTGTTCTCGTAGCGGTCTACCCAGCCACCCTCGAGGCCGCGCCGTAAGGTTTCCACGTATTCCTCGCCCAGAGGGGCAAGGGCAGCACAGGTTATCCTCACGGCTTCCTCGTAGCTATACCTAGTATCGCTCGCCTCGACGAAGGGGACATAGACATCGTAATGCCTCAGCTCGTCCAAGCCCAGTGCCCTTTTTCTGAGCTCGTAGTACTCGTGGAGGACAGGGAGGTTCTCTCGAATCGTGGACACGAGATTGTCGTAGACCGATTCGGAGACCTTGTCGGGGAAGAGCGCCATAGCCCTGGCACTCGGGTATTTCCTCACCTTGGCCTGGTAGATATCGAGCTTAACCGAGCCCGAGTAGAGGCTCGCGAGGGTGTGCTTGTGCTTATCGTATTCACGATAGAAACGGAGATAGGCTTTGCGGCGCAGGGACCTGTCTTTGTTGCGCATGAAGGATGCGAAGGTAGACTGGCTCAGAGCCCGCTGCCCCGACTCTGTGCCTATTCTGCCGAAATCGAAATCGACATTGGTGAGGACTCCGAAGCACTCCTGGGCGGTCTGGTTGACTTCAGCTTGGCGGGCGAGTATGCCCTCCTCCGACTTGGAAAGGACATGGGGCTTGAACCTCAGAAGCTTCTCGATGAACACCTTGTAATCGGCAAACTCGGGAGATGAAGCGCAGGTTTCGGCGAAACCTTCTGGCAGAGCCTGCATTGCTGGGGTGAGCCAAGCCCATGCCGCTTGTCCGGCAGTGGAACAGCTGAGATATCGGGCATTCCTCCCCCGCGCGGATGAATCTCCCCCGTCCTCGGCTAGGCGAAGGTGCGCATAGTACCCCAAGCGCTCGTCCAGAAGGGAATACTCGGAGAAGGCGGAGAGCGTGCCGAGGAGGATGCCCTTGTCGGGGCCGAAGGCCTCTTCTATGTCGCTGATGCCCTGCTGCAGGGAAGCAAGCCTTTTCAATGCTTCTTCCCACGCCTCTTCTGTAGGGAACAGGGAGGCTAGATCCCAGCGGTCTTTGGAAGGCACATCGGCCCTCTGCGGTATTTCCCCTTTCATCCTCATCCTCCCGTTATCAGGGTCGATCCCCGTATTTCTAACGTGAAATCGAAGGTGTGGTGGCCCGGATGGGCTCCATTCAGAATATCGAGGGCGAGGGAGGCAGCTTTGCGCCCCTTCTCCCGAGCGGGCTGGACTATGGTGGTAAGGGGAGGGAGCGAGTATTTACCCAGAGCGATGCCGTCGAAGCCGGCGACCGCCAAATCCCGGGGTATCCTCAAGCCTAGTTCAGCGGCGGCGGCGTAAACGCCCAGG
>DATCUA010000130.1:0-10413 GCA_036567645.1 Rectinemataceae bacterium
CGCGTGGAGCTAGTCTGTCGTCAAGGCCGATAACGATATCAACGTCTGCATCCTTGGCCTTGGAGACGAGTGCTCCCATGAGAGCCCCAGAATCCCCTTTGGAGACGAACTCGACCGGAATGCCGCCCCTGGTTTCCCAAAGCTTGCGCAGGGGCTCGGCGGGTCCCCACTCGGAGACGAAGGAGTCGTAGGTCCAGATCACGAGCTTGTTTTGCTTTCCCCTTTCGCAGGAGGAGAAAACCAGGATAGGAATCAGGATCGACAAAATAATAAGGACAGAAATGGAAGAAAAGCAAAGCCGTTTCGATAGTCTCTTCATGTCTCCCTCCGCCGGTATTATCCGGATCAGGTTCATCGGGTCTCATCTCAGGCCGTTCGCCTTCCACGAAGGCTCCGACCACCCCGGTGTAGCTCTAGGCAGTTTTTTTCTGTCGTTCCACCTTGCAGGGGATCTTCCCCTCCACCACATCCCTGTTTACGATGACGCGCTTGGCTCCTTTTTCGCTCGGCAGGTCGAACATTATGTCCATCATCAAAGACTCGACGATCGATCTCAATCCGCGGGCCCCTGTTTTCTGGGCAATGGCGCGCTCGGCGATGGCATCCACGGCATCTTTCTCGAACACGAGTTCCACGTCATCCAATGCGAGGGAAGCCTTGTACTGCTTGAGGACCGAGTTCCGCGGCTCGGTGATGATCCGTCTCAAGTCTTCTCCGCTCAGCTCGTCAAGGGCGACATGGATGGGGAGACGGCCGATGAATTCGGGTATCATGCCGAACTTGATGAGATCGTCCGGATGGAGGCGTGAGAAGAGCTCGTGGAGATTCTTTTGGCCAGATGGCTTTATGTCGGCCCCGAAGCCGAGCGCGTGGCTCGAAACCCTGGCCTCTATGATCCTGTCCAGGCCGACGAAGGCGCCTCCGCATATGAAGAGGATATTCGTCGTGTCTATCTTGAGATATTCCTGGTTGGGATGCTTTCTTCCCCCTTGGGGTGGAACTGAGGCTACCGTGCCCTCTATTATCTTGAGCAGCGCCTGCTGGACTCCTTCTCCCGAGACGTCGCGGGTGATGGAGGCGTTCTCGCCCTTTCGCGCTATCTTGTCGATCTCGTCAATATAGACGATGCCTCGCTCCGCCGCCTCGATGTTGCCGCCCGCAGCCTGGATGAGTTTTAGAAGGATGTTCTCAACATCTTCGCCTACATATCCGGCCTCGGTAAGGGTGGTGGCGTCGGCCATGGCGAATGGCACCTTCAGCTTTCTGGCCAATGTGCGCGCCAAGAGCGTCTTGCCAGTGCCCGTAGGGCCGACGAGAAGGACGTTGGCCTTTTCTATCTCGACATCGGAGTCTGCTTTGCGTTTATGCAAGATACGCTTGTAGTGGTTGTAAACCGCAACGGAGAGGACCCGCTTGGGACCGTCCTGACCTATGACGTAGGAATCCAGATATTCCTTGATTGCTCGCGGCTTGGGCACTTCCGCTAGGAAGCTATCCGAGACCGCTTGCTCTTCTTCGGTGAGTATCTGCTCGCAAATCCTCACGCACTCGTCGCAGATGTTGACTCCGGGTCCCGTGATCATCTTTTTGGAAAAAGCGGAGCTCTTGCCACAGAAGGAGCAGAAGGCTTCGGGTTTCGCCCCTTGGTCAGGATTTCGAGTTTTGGCCATGTGGTCGCGGCTCCATTATCTTGTCCGCCAATCCGTATTCTACTGCTTCTCGGGCACTCATGTAGAAATCCCTCTCCATATCCGAGGAAATCCTTTCCTTCGTCTTGCCGGTGTGGACTGCGAAGTATTCGATCGTCAGCTGCTTGAGCCTCAGAATCTCCTTGGCTTGAAGACTGATATCGGAAGCTTGACCCTGGGCGTTGCCCCAGGGTTGGTGGATGAGGATCCTGGAGGAGGGGAGGACAAAGCGCTTGCCCGGGGCTCCGCAGGCGAAGATGAGGGCGGCCATGGAGGCGGCTTGTCCGAGGCAGATCGTCTGCACATCCAGGCCTATATACTGGATGGTGTCGTAGATGGCGAGCCCAGCTGTGACCGAGCCGCCTGGCGAGTTGATATAGAGGGATATGTCCTTTGCGGGATCCTGTGATTGGAGGAAGAGAATCTGCGCCACGGCCAGATCCGCCGTGACGTCGTTTATCTCTCCATCGAGGAATACTATCCTGTCCTTGAGGAGGCGAGAGAAGATGTCGTAGGAGCGTTCCCCTACGCCAGTCTGCTCTACTACTATGGGGACGAGGCTGTTCATCCGTTCATGCATGGCGCGGGACCTCTGAGTGGGTTCTGGTGGCTCCGGCTCAGAGCCGAAGCATCTTTAATCTACTCATTACCGCTCATGAAGTCCATGTAGCTCCTGGATTCTCCAGGGTTGATCGCGGTTTTTTCGAGTAGGGCGTCGAAGAGCTTGCCTTCCCTGATCTGCTCTTCGAGATAGTGAACGGACTGGCGCTTTTCGTATTCGGCTTTCACCTCCTCAGCGGTTATCGAGGATGCTTCTGCTTGTTTGGCGTATTCCGCGGCCAGATCCTCCTCAGTGCAGGTGTATGTTCCGCTTTCCAGGAGCTTGTCCACCAGAAGCCTTCCGGCTATGGCTTTTTCCACTGCGGGCTTCCACTCCTCCATGAGTGTCGATCGGGACTTGCCCGAGTATTCGGCTATACGCTCCATCTTCTCGTCCGAATCTATGCCCATTTCGCGCTTCAGGGATTCCCAGCGCATGGAAAGTTCGGCGTTGACCATGGAAGCGGGAAGATCGATGGAAGTCCTGGCTATGAGGGCTTCTACAATAGCCTTTTCCTTGGTTCTGCGCATCTTTGCTTCCAGGGCGGATTCCAGTTGCGATTTCACAGCCGCTTTGAGATCGTCCACGGTTTTGTACTTTTCGGAGATGTCCTGAGCGAGTTCGTCGTCCAGTGCGGGGATATCTTTGTGCTTTAGTTTCGTCAGGGTTACTGAAAGGGATACTGTCCTACCAGCGAGTTCCTTGTATTCGTAATCTTCAGGATACTGCTTGGAGAATTGCTTACCGGATCCGGGAAGCATCCCGATGATATCCTCGTCGAAGCGGTAGAGGTTGAGGCCCTTGCCGATCTCGAAGGTAAAATCCTCCCTCTGCGTTCCGGGCACGGGTGCGCCGGCCGCGTCCAGCTCCGTCCAGCTCAGGGTGGCTATGTCGCCCTTTTCCGCGGCTTCGCGTTTCTCCACCACGATTGCGTTGCGCTCCCTGATCTGCTCCAGTTCCTTCTGGATGTCATCCTCGGTGACAGCCACGCGGGGCAGGACGATTTCCAAGCCTTCCATGGATGGAAGCTCGAACTTGGGGAAGACATCGTATTCCACGGAAAAAGCGAAATCCTTATCGATCGCGAATTCGGGTTCGCCATCCATAGAGGGAGATTCGTAAGCCAGTGGTTTGTCTTCCGCTTCGGCCATAGCCGAATCCACAGCCTTTTCCAGGACACGGCTCATGGCTTCGAGCCTGAGGGTTTCGCCGAACTTGCGCTCGAGGACGGATGCCGGCACTTTCCCAACCCTGAATCCGTCTATGCGGACTTTTTTTGTATATTCCGCCATCATCTCATCGTAGACTGCGCGAACCTCAGCAGCGGATACGACGGCAGAGAGCTTGTTTCTGGAATGGGGGAGCGACTCGATTTTCTTCTCGGAGACAATCATGATTTCCTCACTTGAATGAAGCAATAAAAAAGGCGATTCGGCTCGGTTCCGAATCGCCAAAGGTTTGAGCGGGAAACGGGAGTCGGACCCGCGACATCGACCTTGGCAAGGTCGCGCTCTACCACTGAGCTATTCCCGCGTTGTCGCCCTTCTTCGTATCCGGCCGAGTCTGAAACCTCGAACCTTCTGCGAGAGAAGGGACTTGAACCCTCACGCCGCAAGGCACTAGATCCTAAGTCTAGCGTGTCTGCCATTCCACCACTCTCGCGTCTTTCGGCGCATCCTAGCGGAAGGGCCATCTTCCGTCAAGTGAAGGGCTTTGGTTCCCATTTGAACAGGAACCAAAGCCCATCGCTTATGAGCCGCGCAGGCATCGAACCTGCGACCCGCAGATTAAGAGTCTGCTGCTCTGCCAGCTGAGCTAGCGGCCCATGGAAAACTGCCTTTTGCGTCCGGCAGGAATCGAACCTGCGACCTACGGATTCGAAGTCCGTCGCTCTATCCAGCTGAGCTACGAACGCATCGACTCTCACCCGGTACGCGCTCTGGGTGGGTGATGGGGTTTGAACCCACGACAACCAGATCCACAGTCTGGCACTCTACCACCTGAGCTACACCCACCGTGCAATCGGCAGGGACTACAATGCCTAAAAGCCTCGAATGTGTCAATAGGAGACCGCGAGATTTCTTCAACGCGATGTTTGCCACTGAATAGAGCGCGAAGAAGGCGGATGGAAGTAGACGCGGGAAAGCTTGGAGCGAGCTCTTAGGGCAATATCTTCTGATCTTTCCAAAGACAGCGGGGGCAACGAATATTTCCACGCGGGATGATACGGGGTGATGTGTAAAGGGATCTCTTCCGATACGCCGCACAGGAAAGAGGCAATATCATCCATTTGCTCCGGCTTGTCCAGGATGCCCGGCACGAGAAGAGATGTTATCTCGACATGGCAGATCGAGCTTGCCTTGATGATGAAGGCTTTTATCGCGTCCAGGTCTCCACCCAGGATTCTCGTGTAAATGGATGAATCAGATGTCTTCAAGTCAACATTGACCGCATCTGTGAGTCGAAGGATGTCTTCGGCCGGAGAAGGCATGAGGTTGCCATTGGTGACAAGTATTGTCTTGAGGCCCCGAGAGCGCGCAGCCGTCATGGCCGTTTGGACATATTCCGCATGGAGGCAGGGCTCCGAGTAGGTAAATGAAATGGATGGACACCCCGAAGCTCGGGCTTTCTCCGCCAGCTCGTCGGGGCCTAAGGTATACCTCATGCATCGTTCTGGATGTGATATCTCCCAGTTCTGGCAAAAGGGGCAGACCATCGTGCAATGCCAGAAGCCAACGGAAAATGTCAGGCTTCCAGGGAGGAATTCTCGAAGGGGTTTCTTCTCTATGGGATCTATGGCTATCGAGGAGATTCCTCCATAGAGGGGCAGAAGTAGCTTTCCTCCTCTATTCTCCCTCGCCCCGCAGGCTCCCCTCGCGCCCGGCGCAATAATGCAGGTACGTGGGCAGAGAAGACAACGGCATCTATCCTCAGCCTCGAGCTCCCAATACTTGGCATCCCTCACCATGACTGGCCCTCCTAGCCTTCCTGGTCCTCCTGGGCTGGCACAAGTTCGAGCTCCAAAGGCGTGCTCGAGCGTTGAGCCGTGAGGGTTGCCCTGGCTAGAAATGCATTCACTATCATGATACGGCAGAAAAGCGCTAGGCAGAATATCGCGAACCAATCTCCGCAGGCGGTATAGATAGAAGGCGTTTCGGTCTTGTAGACGGGCACATCGAAAATAGCGGCCTTCGGTCGGAACTGATCCAACTCCAAGATATTCCTGCCCCAGGGGTCTACGACGCAACTTACACCCGAGTTCGTGCTTCGGACGAGGGTTCTCCTGTTCTCTATAGCCCTGAATCGAGCGATTGCCCAGTGCTGGTACTGGGCGCTCCTTTGCTTGGACCACGAGTCGTTGGTTAGGTTGATGAGGATATCGGCACCAGACCGTATGAAGTCCCGGCACAAAGGGGCGAAGGCGTCCTCGAAGCAGATGGGGGCGCCGAAGCGCACTTCCTGATCCAGGCCACGCCCTTGAGCTTTGGGCTCGATGCTGAATACCACTTGCTCCTTGCCCATGACCCATCCCCCTTCCAAGCCTACCACCTTTTGCATGAACTCCCTGAACCAGGAGAATTCCCAGAGGGGGATGGCTTCGGCGAAAGGCACTGGATGCATTTTCGCGTAATTTTCCAGAAGTTCGCCTTCGGGAGAGATGAGGAGGACTGAATTCGATACTTCCCATTTGTCCCAATTCCGCACCACAGGGGCTCCCGTGAGCAGGAAGGACCCGGACTCCTTGATGAAGGGAAGCAGAGGTTTTTCCGCCGGATGGGCGGAAAACCAGGATCTATACTCGGCGTATGGCCTCGACAGGCTTGTCTCGGAAAAAATTATCAAATCGGGTGAGGGTTTGCCGTGGGCTTTCGCGTCCTCGAGGGTGGATGAAGCCAGCTCGATATTGGATCGGAGAGCAGAGAGTTCGCCAGCTATCCAGGGGTCGGTGTTCTGTTGGACAAGCAGAGCGGAAAAGCTTGCGGTGAGGGGAATTTCCATCTTCATGGAGGCGACTCCGTAGAGGAGGAGCCCGATCCATGCACAGAGAACGAAGGCAGAAGATCTCCTCATGGCTTTAGCGGGCATGGGGGCGGGGAAGCCTGATAGCGAGGCGAATCCTGGAAGGATACCAAAACGTCGCGTGGGCGAATACAGGATGATTTCCGCGGCCAGGGCTCCCGATATCGCGAGTATCCAGGAAAGCCCATAGACTCCCGTGATATCGGCGATCTGGAGAAAGAGATGGCGGGCGCTCATGGAATAGGGGAGGAGCCCCCAGGGGTAACCGAGGAATCCCGAGGATTTGAGATATTCCAGGCTCACCCAGGCCAGGGCGAAATGGAAGGGACGTACGTGCGGCTTGGCAGACTTCAGAGCGAAGTAGCCATATAGGCCAGCAACTCCGTAGATGATCCCGTATGCCAGGGTCGTCGTACCGAGGGTCCAGAAGGCGAAGTTCTTATAGAAGAACAGCCAATACGATGTAAGGGCGTGGCTCGTCGCTCCGAAAAGTGATGAAAGCGCGAAAGCTCTTCCCCAATTCGGAGCCGATGCGAGCGCGAGATAGAGGGGCACGGGAGCAAGAATGCCCAGGATCCAGGAGTTCGCCATGAAGAATGGATTCTCGACGAAAAACTCGTTGGGCAGGGCGAGTGCGAATAGGAGAGCCGAAAGCAAGGCAAGTCCGATGGGAAGCCTTGGACGGTTCCCGTCCCTGATAGCTCCGATCATGACGGCATTATGCCAGATTCTGCGTGGTATTGACAGTATTGACCCATCGATACACGGGCCGCTACAGTTGATTCGATGAAAGCCATATTCGCCGGTAGCTTCGACCCGCCCACTTTCGGCCACCTCGATATCATAAAACGCGGGTCGGGGATGTTCGAGGAGCTACGCATCGTGCTTGCAACGAATATCAGGAAGGAGAGCATATTCTCCCTCGATGAGCGCACGAACATGATGTCCGCCCTCGTATCGGAGCTCGGGATCATCAATGCCGTCGTCGATTCCTGGGGCGGTCTCCTCTGCGACTACGCCCGTAACCATGAATGCAAGGTTCTCCTGCGCTCGATTCGCTTTCTCACCGAGGTACCCTACGAGCAGGGCATGGCCACCATGAACCAACGCCTCGATTCAGGCCTTGAGACGATCATCATGTTCTCCAAGCCCGAATTGCAGGATATCAGTTCCTCGGCAGTGCGCGAACTTCTGGCATGGAGAAGGCTTCCAGACGGGGTCGTGCCGGATCTCGTCAGAAAAGAGCTTGAAAAACGCTTTGGACCACTTTCCCAATAGGAGGGAAATGCTGTAATGTAGTGTGCGCGTCAAGGGCTGATGCTCTTGACAAAAAACGAGATTTTGTATATGGTCGCCAGATGTTCTGGCAGAAAACAGCATAGATGAGGTTATATCATGGCAGTACCTAAATTTAGAACTTCGAAGGCGAGGACGAGCAGGCGCCGCTCGGTCAACATGAGGCTCGAAGCCCCCACATTGGTCAAATGCGGCAACTGCGGAAACCCTGTCCTTCTGCACAGGGTCTGCCCGAAATGCGGATTCTATCGCGGCCGTCAGATCATAGCCCCCGAATCAAAGTAGAAGGAGTCATCGATGGACGAGCTGTTCGAGAAGATCAAGAAAATCATCGCCGACAAACTGGAAGTGGAAGAGGGCAAGATCACCCTCGAAGCGAGCTTCCGCCAGGATCTGGGTGCCGATTCGTTGGATACCTACGAACTCGTCTACGGTATTGAAGAAGAGCTCGGGATTCAGATACCAGACGAGAAGGCGAACGAGTTCGAAACCGTTCGGGACGCGTACGAGTTCATCAAGACCCAGGTCAAATAAGGCCGTAGCCCTGGAGGGTGGAGATCGGGCTAAACGAATCTCTATCCTCCAATCCTTCCTCGCGCGTAACGGTCTATGCTTTCGCGATATCGATCTGCTCGACTCGGCCCTCACGCATCGTTCCTGTGCTCTCGATCACACCGATTATCCTCAACTCGGCCATAACGAGCGCTTGGAGTTCTTGGGCGACGCAGTTCTCGGTCTCGCTGCCGCGCATTTGCTTTTCAGCGCTTCCTCTGAAGATACGGAAGGGGACATGTCCCGCATGAAGAGCCAGGCTGTTTCCGAAGCCAATCTCGCGCGGATCGCAAAGGCTATGGGAGTGCCTGAAGCGCTGAGACTGGGAAGGGGTGAGGAGCTGTCAGGGGGAAGGGGGAAAAAGGCTATCCTAGCGGATGCACTCGAAGCCATCATAGGAGCTTTCTTCCTGGATTCTGGCTGGGAAGAGGCTGAAAAGCTCGTAAAACGGCTTCTGTCGCCCACCATGCCCTCGGGTTCCTCCCGGGCTGCCAAGGACAGCAAAACCCTTATCCAGGAATACGCCCAGAAGCATTGCCGTTCCCTTCCTCGCTATACCCTCGTCAAATCAGAGGGTCCGGAGCACGACAGGCTCTTTTGGGTAATCGCATCCCTGGGAGAAACAATCGCCGGCCCCTGCGTGGGGAAGACCAAGAAGGAAGCCGAGCAAGTAGCGGCCAAGGCACTCATGGATGCTCTAACGGCTTCATATCCCGAGGAGAACAGACTTATCAGCCTGGATCCGAGCCCGATTCCTTAGCCGCCTGCCTGTTCACGGTTTCCTGAACCCGCCTTGTCCAGGAGGGCTCGAGCGATACGGAGCAGTCGTCCAGGTTCGTTTTGGCTTGGATCGTCCATAACCGTTTCCAGCAGATCCCTCAGGATTCTGCCCATGAGAGGCCCCTTGGGAACGCCTATTCTAGCCAACTCCTCGCCTCCCACGGCTAGGTCTTCCAGCCCCAAGGCCTCATCCCGCTCTATGACGCCCCGTATCCGCTTCTCGAGTTCCTTGTTCCCTTCGGGATCGGGAGGCCTTCCAAAAATGGCGGCCGTATCCGCTGTCCTCAGTGCGAACAGCTTTTCCAGATTATCCTTCCCAGCGCGGGCTATGAACCGCCTGACAGCGGCGTCCGTCCATTCGGGTGTATAGTGGAACATATGGAGTTCGATGAGATGGGCAGTCTCAACTATCGTCTCGTTGGGGAATTTGAGCCTTTTGAGAGCAGATTGTGCCTTTTTTGCAGAAATCCTCTCGTGTCCGTGGAAGGAGGGTATGCCATCCTCGTCGAAAGACGCTGACTCCGGTTTGCCCGAATCATGGAGAAGGGCGGCTAGTCTTACGACAATTTCGGGGGGAGCCGTAGCCACTGCCCAGAAAAGATGCTCGAGGACGTCGAATCTATGGTTCCCCTTCTGTTCGAAGCCTTTGCAGCTTTCGAGCTCGGGGAGGATCTCATGGAGAAGGCCGGTCCGTTCCAAGAGCTTCAACCCGCGAAAGGGGTCTGGAGAAAGGAGAATCTTCATAAATTCGTCGCGCACTCGTTCAGCGGACACCTTTCGGAAGACGCCCAGGGAAGGGCCTATGGCGGCGAGGGTTTCAGCTTCGATTTCGAAACCGAGCTGGCAGGCGAAGCGGATTGCCCGCAGGGGCCGTAGCCCATCTTCCCCGAATCGAATCAAGGCGGGTCCTACGCTCCGCACGAGGCCGTTTTTTATGTCATCCATGCCTCCGAAGGGATCGAAACGCTCGCCTGTGAGGGGGTCGAGGGCCATGGCGTTCATCGTGAAATCCCTTCTGCTCAGATCGAGTTCGATATCTTGAACAAAGGCTACGCGCTCCGGTCTCCTCCCGTCCACGAAGCCCTCTTCCACGCGTAACGTGGTAATCTCCACCTGCAGGCCGCCATGAAGTATTGTAACTGTTCCATGCTTGATTCCTGTCGGCAGTACCCGGGGGAAACAGGATTTGACTTCGTCGGGTGCAGCGTCGGTGGCGAGGTCGATATCGTTGCTTGCTCTGCGCCCGAGCGCGTGGTCGCGCAAAGCTCCGCCCACGACATAGACCCTTCTGCCTCGTTTGCTCAGAGTCTGGGCTATATGGAGTATGGCTTTGGGCGGGACATAGGCTCTGGAGTTCATCGCTTTCCCTCGCTGCGCAGCGGCCGCCCAGCGGGGCGGTGGATGGATTCTAGCCGCCTTATGCCCATCCTGTCCATCAGAATGAGAACTCGGTCTTTGTACATTGACAAAATCGTT